>JBDRPV010000122.1:0-6939 GCA_043826745.1 Parcubacteria group bacterium | reverse complement strand
AGACGGGCCCGCTTGGCCGGCTCCTTCGCGAGCAGCCAGGGCTCCCGCTCGACGATGTACTTGTTCGTGACGTTGATCAAAACGCATATCCAGCTCCCCGATTTGCTGAAAGGAAAAGCCTCGGGTCGGAACCGTGATTTGGTGAGTCGATACTCCTAGATCAAGTAGAATGCCTTGAACTGACGAGAAATTTTTCTCGGCAACAATACTGGTCAAATCAACAAAGTTACCTCGAGTCAACTCTAATCTCGTTGCGAAGACCGACAACGCTTGCCGACAATGATTGATCGCCTCACTATCAGCATCGATTCCTAGTAACCGACCGTCAGGACTAGTAGCTTCTAGAATAGCCCGACTGTGTCCGCCGCTACCGAGAGTACAATCGATGCAATTATCACCTGGTCGTAAATTTAAATGGGCAATCACTTCTGTCAATAAAACTGGCTGGTGAGTGGTATACATCCCTGCTATACTCCTAACTCACCCAAAGCCTCTGCAATCTCGCCTGACGATTCTTCAGTCTTTTTCTTATATTCTTCCCAGCGACTATCATCCCAAATTTCCAAACGATTAAGTAAACCGGTAATAACTGTTTTCTTTTGTAAAGAAGCAAACTTCCGTAAATAATCTGGTAAAATAATCCGACCCTGCGTGTCCAGCTTGACATCCATCGCTCCCGCTAACATCAAGCGAGAAAACGCTCTCGTATTAGCTTGACTGATCGGCAACTGACTCAGTTTAGCAGCTAACTTATCCCAATCTTTCTGGGGATAAAGAAACAAACAATTATCTAAACCCCGCGTCACGATCGCTCCCGCTTTGAGTCGCTGGCGAAATTTGACTGGTACAGCTATCCGACCTTTTTGGTCGATCGTGTGGCTATATTCTCCTATAAACATATCTAAATTCTTTATTCTCTACTTGTGATACAAATGAAGAAACATTTTAATGTTCTCCACAATCCACCACAGTTGTACACTATTCCCTACCATGGCTCCATTATAAACCACAACGTGGCACTGTCAACCCATAAGGGTAAAAAAATAAAAAATCAAGCCCATCATTTTTGGGCTTGATTAAGCACCACTGCCAAAAAATAAAAACCCACCGAGGATGGTGGGTTGAGTTATCAACAGTTGTTTAGATTTATGGTAAGTTTGTCGAACCATCCTGCGACCCGCCCGCCTCGCTTGCGCGAGAGCGCAGCAGGCGCGGCAAGCTCAGGAAATATTTATGGTGAACCTGTCGAACCACCATCCAAACTACCCAGCAACTCTATCTTCTCATTATTAATGACTGACAGCAAAAACCTGTCCCCTAACTCGAGTCGATAATCAAACTCGCTGGTTGGCATTACAGTATAATTTATTTCTTGACCTTGTTCTTTTTCTAGTTCCTTGATAATGGGAACCAGTTTGTTCTTCTTAACATCACCGACAATAAAAAAATCTACTCGGGCTGGCGACTTAGTGAACGCTCCGGAAAGGCAAGCATACTTTATTTGTCCGGTTTTCTTTAATCGATCCGCTAATCTTTCTTTAGAGGTGGCCGCTCCCTTTAAAAATAAGGCTTGAAATTCTTTGAGTAGATAAAAACTTTTGTTCACTTGATAGTAACGCTTGAAATTCTTTCTTTGATTAATCAATAAGCCCATCTTGGACAGATTTTCCAGCTCCCGCCTAATAGAATTTATCCGCTCTTTGAGCTTTCTAGTAAGCTCTCGTACATAAAAAGGCTGGTCAGGATTACGTAAAAATAAAGTTAGTAGTTTGATCCTAGTTTTAGAGCTAAATACCCGCTCGAGTTGATTTTTCATGGCTATTTATAATAATACAATCAATCCGTATAATAATTTTACTCAATAACTCCCGACTGAACAATATAATATTACACCCTCATTGACTTCATACCAGTATACCTAGCCGCTATATGTTGTCAACACCTCAGTCATTACTTCGGAAAATATTTGCATTCTAACCAGATCACCTCTATAATAGTAACAAATAAAGATTAATAATTTTTGTTTGCTCGTTCGTTCGTCCCGATCAGATCGGGATCTCACTCCCCACCCGCCGATAGGCAGGGCGGGCAGGGTTTCGCAAATAAAGCTTGTTCTAAATTAATGTTAAAAGCAAAATCTGACAAGCTGGTTTTATCTAATAATAAAAAAGATAAAATCTTTAGTGACGTCCAGGTAATAGAATCAGACATAGCTAGCAGTCTGTTTTTTGTGGCGGCTATTGAAATGAAACAGGAAACAGCCCAAAAAATATTTGAAATTATCTCTACTGTATTAGAAAAAGAAAACCAAAAAATAATTACCTCTATTCGCGCCGGCGAAAAAACTGATCAAGCAGAGCGCTTCGAACAATTACTTAATAAAGTTAACAACGCTTTAGCCACCTTAGCCTCAGAAGGTTACACCGATTGGATTAATAAAATTCATTTGGTTATTTCAGCCATTTGGCAAGATAACCTTTTTCTTTCCTGTGCGGGAAAAGCAAAAGCTTATTTGCTACGAACGGGTAACCTGGCAGACATCGCCAGCAAAGTCTCGGTTAAAGATGCCACCCCGATGAAAACTTTCACTAGCACTATTAGCGGTCAGCTGACCAAAGATGATCAGTTGTTCCTAGCTACTCCTCAATTGTTAGAGAATGTTTCAGAAAACGAAATTAAAGTCCGCCTTGAAGAACAACAACCAACTGAATTTATTAACGGCCTCAAACAAAGTTTAGCTGAATCACCAAATTCCGCTTCGGCCGTACTAGTTAATATTTTCAACCAGGCAGAAGAATCTGATGATTTGAAAATCAATTTTGCTGATTCAGTTCCACCGACAAAGTCCATCACCGCTGAAGGCGAAGATGAAGAAGGGTTATCCTTTCCCGATCTAAATAGTAGCGACAACGATCCCACCGCGGAAGTTAGCCCCCACCCCACTGTCGAGAAAAAGGAAAACATTTATTTGAAAAAATTAGGTTCGGCGATCGGTCAAGTAAGTCAGGCGGGCAAAAAATCGGCGGGATTTATCCGTTCTCTCAGCTCTAAATCACCTTCTCGCTCAACTACTAAATCTCGCTTGACTACCAATCGACAACGAGACGCTAAACTACCTTTAGGTAGATCACTCGGAAGCAATATTTCTGGTTTGGCCAAAGAAACATCCCGCGGTTTACTAAAAAAATTCTACGATCTTCCTCGCTCCAGCCAGATATTAGCGATTGCTTTCCTGGCAATGTTAGTTCTTTTTCTGGGTAGTATTATTGTTATTTCACAAAAGAAAAAACAGATCAACGAACTTGGTCAAAATGAAATCCTTTTAGATAAAGCTCTGAATAAAGAAAAGGAAGCCGCCGACGCTCTCATTTACCATGATAAGGAAAAAGCGAAAGATCTATTATTAGAAGCCAAAGCCGAAGCCAATAAATTAATCGCCGCTGGAGTTTTAAAAGAAGAAGCAGACAATCTAATTGCTAAAATAGACGACCAACTTGATAAAGCGGAAGGTATTACCAGAATAGATGATGCTATCCTGCTAGCAGAGCTAGAAAAAAAATCGGTGAACGAGCTAGTTGGGCTCAACGATAAAATCTATGTCTATGATGAAAAAACTAACTTGATTTACCTCTTAGACGAGGCGAGTAAGGAACTACAGACCGTTTCGCAAGAATCAAATAACCTTGGTTATTTCCGTTTGGCTGCTAGTAACGACGAGGATGGGAGTATCTATTTGCTAACTGACACCCCCGCTTTAGCTGAATTCGACGCTGCCAAAAAAACTCTAACTAAATTAGATATTGAAATTTTTAATAAAGAAAACAAGGCTAAAGATCTGGCTCAATATGGTGGTAAATTATATCGTCTGGTGCCAGAAACAAAGCAGATATATAAACATACCGGCACTATTGCCGGCTATTCTAAGGGAACTGAATGGGTTATGACTGATAGTGATGAACTGGAAAACGCTCGATCGATGACCATCGATGGTTATATTTACGTTCTACTCGCTGATGGAACGGTCAATAAATATTTGCGCGGGAAGAAACAAAACTTCGCCTTAGCGGATATTACCACGCCAATGGAAAATCCAACTAAGATTTTTACGGCTGATGATTTAGAAAATTTATACATTATCGACACTAAGAAAGAGAGAATCTTAGCTTTCAATAAAAATAGTGGGAGTTTGACTGCCCAATTTAAATCGGATGAATTCAAAAACCTTCAAGATCTGTTTATTGATAAAGAAGAGAAAAAAATGTACGTTCTAGCTGATGGTAAAATTTACGGGATTGTTTTAGATATTAAGGCTGAATAGGTATCTTCTCTGCCCAAACCACGTAGCGTCGCCAAGTAGTCCCCAACGGCCAGCAGGTCACTAGTGCTAGGCCGTTTTTTATTTGGGGATGCTGCAGCTGCGACCAAGCTTGTTGGTTGATCACTTTTTTGTCAGTGGCTTGATAGATGTACCCTTGGTCGCCATAATATACATCTATTTGATCGCCAGCGGTAAGCTCTGGGATGAGACTAAAAACCGTGTCATATTGACCTGGCCGCCACCAGTAATTTGAGCTGTGGCCAAAGTAGATAGCTAAGCCGCTTTCGCTAGGCAGATCAGAATTATTATAAAAAACCACGCCGTTATTCAAATTCTCTACGATCTCTTGTTCACTTATACCCGAATTATAAATGACAGGAGCATCGATGCCGATTTTGGGAATTTTGATACGATCTGGTTGGTGCTCTGATTTTTCTGTGCCTATCTGTCCTAGTTCGATCTCGCGGCTGGGGATTTCGTCAGCTTTTCCGGTTAGATTATAGTTGAACCATTTTGTGAGAGAATTGTAGTTGGGCAGGAAAAATACCAGTGCCCCCACCAAAATAAGTCCGAAGATGCAAAACGTACGTTTCTTCATATTTATAAATATATTACTGTTGATTTGGTGTATCTTGAAAACTATTGGGAGGCCGAGCGGGCCCGCCAGCTCGCTGCATAGCGGGCAGGCCGGGGAAATCTGACGTGTTTTCAGAATATACCAAATCAACAAACCGGCTCACCAAAAAAAACGAGTACCCTCCCCCGCCTCGCCCCGCAAATCGGGGCGAACCTACTCGTCTTTTTAAAACTGGACGTTGAAAACTATTTAAGTTCTACGCTAGCGCCAGCTTCTTCTAATTTCTTTTTCATTTCTTCAGCTTCCTCTTTTGAAGCCTTTTCTTTGAGAATAGCTGGAGCGCCATCTACTATGTCTTTAGCGTCTTTTAGACCCTTGCCAGTGATTTCTTTAACTGCCTTGATGACCTTGATCTTTTGATCCCCGGCCGCAGTTAACTCTACGTCAAAGGCTGATTTTTCTTCAGCAGCTTCATCACCCTCAGCACCAGGAGCAGCAACCATAGCAGCCATTGGAGCAGCTGCCGAGACACCAAATTTGTCTTCTAGGATCTCAACTAACTCTGCTAAGTCCAAAACACTCATCTTTTCGATCTCTTCTACTAAAGACTTGAATTTCTTTGGCACTTCGACTTCTTTTTTCTCGTCCTTTTTCTCTTCAGTAGCTGGAGCCTCTTCTTTTTTAGCTTCGACAACCGGAGCTTTCTCCTCCTTGCCCGCCGTAGCTTCAACGGAGGTGGGTTTTTTCTCTTCCTTTTTTTCTTCGGCCATATGTTTGATTATTTAATTACTAATTATTTAAAACTAAAGCCTTCTATAATTATGCGGCGCTTTCTTTGTCTTCCTTAATAGCATTCAACACGCCTACTAGACCCCGCAAATTGCCTGCTAACACATTTACAAATCCTGTCAAAGGCGCCTTGATGGTACCAATAGTCTTGGCAATAAGCTCGTCTTTCGACGGCAACAAAGCAAGAGACTCAACTTCTTCTTTGGACAAAAGCTTGTCTTCTAGAACACCACTAGTGATTTCTAACTCTTTATGCTTCTTGGCATATTCGTAAACTAATCTGGCTGGTGCTACCTCATCCTCGTAACCAAAAGCGACTGCCACTGGTCCACTAGGCTTAACCAACTCAACTCCCTTGAAATCTGACTGATCCCAAGAAACTTTCAATAGAGTATTTTTTACAATACTGTAATCAACTGCTTGCTCATGCATCTGTTGGCGTAGCTCTGTTACTTCACCTACGCTCAAACCTTGATAGTTAGTTAAAACCACTGACTTAGCTTTGTTAAGCTTATCAGTTAACCCGGCGATTATTTCCTTTTTTTGCTGTTTAGTTTTGGCCATAATTCTAGTTTTTAGCGCGCAGATAATTAAAAAACGCTCTTTCACCATAGAGCGTCAAACAAAACACTGTTTAACACCTCGGTGAGATTTACGGTCTCGCTGGGCAAGACCACTCACTGTCTACGGTAAGGATTGTCACCAAATACCAATTCGGCTGCAGTCCCCTAAGTTGCTATCAGGTTATTATACATTTATAATAAGGTCAAGGGTTTTAATAAGTAAATAAACTCAATATGGCAGAATTTCTCCAAGTTCTAATCGCGGGATTTGTTGCCTCCCTAGTCTGGTTTATTTTGGGTAGTGTCCTTTATGTGAATCCTCTAATAGCGAAGATATACAAAAAGCGTGAGAGTTCTCCCGGCTTCAAAGTATGGCAAAGCCAACCGAAATATATCATCACGATGTATTTTATCGGGGCTCTTATCCCCTGCCTGATCCTAGCTTTTGTTTACTCATTTCTCAGCCCAGCTTTTACCGGCAGCCTGATACTAAAAACTCTTTGCCTAGGATTAATTATTGCTAGTGTAAGAATGATCCCCCGCTTTTTTGACATGTGGATCCAGACTACCTATCCTGACACTTTGCTGACAATCGAGATTGTAAACGGGACTATTTTGAGCTTTGCGGCCGCAGCGGTGTTGACTTTGTTGTTGTAGGAAATATATCTGACAACTATCCTAATGTACTTCAT
>JBDRPV010000121.1:0-2719 GCA_043826745.1 Parcubacteria group bacterium | reverse complement strand
AATTCTGCGCTGCCACCAATAATCCAATCAAAAACCAAATATGGAGGATATAGAGGATAGAAAATGTTTGGTACTGAGCTAAAATGCCAAGGAAAGCGATGAAAAGTCCGATGAGAATGGTTTTAGTCGCGTTATCACTCTTAGTGCGCAGAGCTTTAATAGTACGCATCACGACAATACCGATTAGTAGTAAGAAACTGGCCAGACCTAGGGCACCAATCTCCACCCAGAGCTCGAGAAATTCATTATTGACGATCGGCCAGCCTGCTTCGGGAGCCTGATAGGGATTTTTATGTACTTGGGGGCCAAAATTACCGATACCGTTGCCGATGATGGGATGCTGCTTAATTAATTTCACCGCATCTTCGTAAGAGGAAAACCGTTCCTCTACTCCCACTCCTTCCGAGTAAGAGGTAGCTTGTTTGAGGAATATATCTACGTTTTTGTCCTCGCCTGTTATTTTCAAGAAACCGAAAGCAGAAGTAGCCGCAATGGCAGCGATGATTACGATGAGAGCTATTTTTTTGAACGAGAGTAAATATTTTAGTAGTAGTAGGCAAGAGGCGAGCAGCACTACAAATAGTCCTAAGAATCCACCACGCGAAAGGGTAAGGATTAAATTGATGACGGCTAGACCCAAAATTGCGGCGACGTATAAGGGTCTTAAGGGTGTCTGGTCTTTTTTCCGACGTCGCAGGGTCAAGGCAATGCCGAGCGAAATCGGAATTAATAAATAATTGGCGAAGTAAAGTGGCTCGAGAGAAGTTGATTGAATACGGGGGAAGCCAAAGACTTTTTGCGTATAGTGCTCGCGCAGGCCAGTGATCTCGTGGGGTAAACCAGCCATGTCGCCCAGAAACTGGTAGATTCCGAATAAGCTAACCAGTAGACAAGAAATAAATATCACCTTGATAACCTTATGCAGTATTTCTTTACTGGCAACCAAATTAGGCAGCATAATACTGATGATCATGACGAAGGAATTGAAGGCCAATATCATGATCGCTCGTTGTAAATTAACTGCGTTAATCATGGAGAGGACGGAAAAGCCGGTTAGTAGAGCGATCGGGACAATTAGGGGGTTGCGGGCGGAAAAATTCACTTTCTTGGCCAGAAAAGTAAGCAGCCAGGCGATAATAGTAATAAGAGCAAATATTTGCGAAGCACGGATGGTCACCCCGGCTGCTTCAAAGGAGCCAAGACGCTCAAAAGGGAGAAGGAAGGCGATCAAATAGAGGCCAAAAATGGGCTGGCGGAAAATGACAACTACTAACCCTATCCCCATTAGCGTTGCCAGAACGACCAAAGGGGCAATATTAGCGAAAAAGACGGTAATAATAGCAGCAATAACGCAAGTCACTACCACGGAAACAATTTGTATTAATTTGGTCTTATTCATGAAATATAGTGTATTTTATGGCTTTTATCTTACTATCTTGACCCAAAGAGGACAATATGCAATTGAGGTTGACAGTAATTAATATGTAATGTAGAGTGTGCGGTCTAGTAGTTGTTTGATCTTTCATAAAAATGAGGAGAATCTCATGGCCAATTGCCTAGATAGGAAATTGAGGGGGATTATTGAAAGGAACAAGTTTGATATCTGCGCCCTCGGAGTTGTCACTGCAAAAGTTACCGAAGAAGTAGAAAAGGCAGTAGCAGGTGTAATGGGGGCAAAGGTATCAATTACCCTAGAGATAGGGGTAGACCACGAAAAACACTCTTCTCTCGATTTGAGAATCGTCGTGCTGGCAGTTCGATTCTTTGGGAAAAGAAAAAAAACGTTCCACCTCGAAGTAATCGAGACGTTGGCCGGAAAGGCCACTGTCGATGACGAAGAAGTCGAGCGCACCAGTCCTCGTCTCCAGCGAGTTGCTGCGGGTTAGGGGGCTTTTTTTATTCGCAGCCCTTTATTTTATAAAGACTTCTGCAAACTTGCCCACCATCTTTTCTACCGTAAAATATTTTTCCACTCGGCGGCGTCCAGCTGCTCCCATTTCGTGACGTAAATTTTTATCTCCAACTAATTTTACGAGAGCTGAAGATATCTGCTCAATATTTTTATTTTCTACTACTAGTCCAGTTACGCCATCCTCCACCACTTCAGTTAGTCCCGAAATATTAGTGACTACTACTGACTTACCACAGGCGGAGGCTTCGGCGGCGGCGATACCAAATGACTCGCGTCGGGTGGGTGTCAGAGCAAAAATGTCTATTTGATTGAGAAATTTGGGGGTGTCGGTAATAAAACCAAGAAATTTTACTTTTTCTTGCAGGCCAAGTTCGCGGACTAGATTTTGTAAATTTTTCTTCTCTGGTCCTTCGCCAGCGATTTGTAATTCAACGCCGGAATTTTGCTCGACTACTTTTTGGAAAGCTTTAATCAGATAGTCGATGCCTTTTTCCGGGCAAAGACGACAGACGGTACCGATAGTAACAAGTGACGAATAATGGGTAGCAGGCAGGGGATCAGGTTTAAACTTACCGGTATCAATACCATTATAAATCACAGTGACATTTTTGTCTTTTAGGCCGAGATCGACCAGCTGCCCTTTTACGGCTTGAGAAACGGTAACCGTCGTAACTAAGTTGGACAACCAAACGTACAAAAGTCGATAAGGATTGAGTCGCAACCAACGCTCAATGCGTAAGTGCTCCATCCAGAAGACAGAGTAGCCGAGAAGTTTGGCTGGAATAGTGGCCAGGAGTTTTTCGGTTA
>JBDRPV010000120.1:0-4389 GCA_043826745.1 Parcubacteria group bacterium | reverse complement strand
TTCAAGCTTTCTACCCAATCAATGTATTTTTTGGCCATATCGGTCGGGTGCCAATTAAGCTTGGCGCCAAATTCCAGTAACTTATCTTTGTCATCTAGGAGTTTTATAAACCACTGCTCAGTCGGGATATACTCGACGTCGGTGCCACAGCGTTCGTGGACGTGGGTGACGTTTTTTAGAGGTTCAATTTTCACTAGCGCGCCAGCCTGATCGAGGTCAGCTAGTATTTTTTTACGCGCCTCACCCACGCCTAGTCCAGCGTAATCTCCAGCTAGCTTATTAAATTTACCCCCGGGATCGAGAATGTGGGTCGGCTTAGCCTCGGGATGTCGCCCCATCCACTCAATACACTCTCCCCCACCGTAGGAGCAAAAATATACCACGCCGCTACCAAATTCGGTATCGACTCCTTCTTTGTCCGCCGTCAGCTCTAATTCTTTACCAATTAGGGGTAGTATAACTGTCTTGCCAATTAGATGCTGATAGCGTTTATCATCCGGATTAACAGAGATACCCATGCAAGCTGGCAATAATTCCGGACGCGTAGTAGCGAAAATCAAATCTTCATCAGAGCCTTTTACTTTAACTTTGATGTGAGCGATCTTACCTTTTCGCTCTTCTGCGTCTAGATCAGCCTGAGCAATAGCCGTTTGACAAGTGGTGCACCAGAGGATGGGCTTATTGGCGCGTTGGATTTTCCCTTTTTTATAGAGATCAATGAAGCTCCACTGCGATCGGCGCTGACACAAATCATTAATAGTGCTATAAGTCTTGGACCAGTCGACGGAGATGCCGAGGTCGGTCCACAATTTCCGATAAGTTTCCGCTCCCTTTTTTGTCTCCTCTAGGCACAGCTTAATAAAATCAGGCCGGGAAATTGTTTTCTTGTTTACCTTGTGTTTTTTTTCCACAAAGCGTTCCGTTGGCAGACCATTGTCATCAAAACCCATTGGATAATAGACACTGAACCCGCGCATCCGTTTGTAGCGCACAACAAACTCCGCTTGCGAGTAGCTCATGATATGGCCAGCGTGCAGATGATCAGCTGAGACGTAAGGCGGCGGTGTATCAACTGAATAAATTGGCTTATCTGATTTCTCATCAAATTTAAAAACTTCTTCTTTCGCCCAGAAGTCTTGCCAGTGCTTTTCGCGTTTACCAATATTATATTTTTTGGGTAATTCAGGCATTTAGCTTTTTTGAATATTCCCTGAGCGAATAACTTGATCGACTTAGGGAATATTTTTATAATCCTTGGCAATTTTTAGCTGGTTCATAGCCCTCAGTTTTGGCTTCGTCGGCTGAATCAAACCAGACCTTGTTTTCTTCTTTTATTCTATTGGCGCCGGAGCAACTAGTTAAGTAATACTTAGTGCCGTTTTTACTGGCAACATAGTCTCCTTGCTCAGTTCCCTCTTCTTCGTCGTCTTCTGTGTCGTTAGCGCTCGCTTTTTCCTCGACAGCACATTTTGGACACTGACATATTTGCTCAACCGGATTTTCAATTACCACTGGCTCTGATTTTTCTACCACTGTTAGCCGCCCAGCACCGAAGCTAGCGGTCACAAGCAGAATCCCTCCCAACGTCAAGACGATTTTGTTTTGCTGCGCACGCCAAAAAACTCTTGGTTTGTTCATGTTCCCTCCTTTATTAGATTATAGACCACAGATATCAGATTGTAGATTGTCTATAGCCAAAAATTCGCAATTTATAATCTGTTATCTAATATCTACAATCTATTATCTAGACTATCATTTCCCTTGACACTTTTCAAGAGCTCGTTTAATCTGTATCTATAGTTTACCTGCCGTTAGGCGGGCTTAATTTATTCAAATGGCACATCGAAAAGCGGGTGGCTCCACAACCCTCGGACGTGATTCACAATCTAAACGACTTGGTGTTAAATTATATGCCGGACAAAAGGTAAAGCCAGGCAGTATTATTGTGCGCCAGCGTGGTACTAAATATCATCCCGGTACGAATGTACAACGTGGTAGTGATGATACTCTGTTTGCGGTTCAAGATGGCGTGGTGCAGTTTAAGAAGAAAAAAATAAGAGCCTTTGATGGCAACCTAGTGCAACGTTGTTTTGTGAATGTGGTAGGAGCTGAGAAGTAAATCTAGTCGACAATTTTTCATAAATAAAATGACTCTGATGAAAGAGTTGTTTTTTTATCCCCAAAATATACGCAGATTTAGTTATTGATGCAGAAAAAATATTATGTTAATTTAGTAATGCTTTACAAATAACAAAGGAGGGAAATTAAAATGGATCAAGAAACGAGACAAGAATTTGCCAAGTTAGCTACCATGGTAAAAAAGGGCTTTGATGGCGTTGATAAGCGTTTTGAGGATGTCGACAAGCGTTTTGAGAAAGTGGTCACCAAGGAGGAT
The DNA here is from genome assembly GCA_043826745.1 of Parcubacteria group bacterium. GTDB lineage: Bacteria > Patescibacteriota > JABMPQ01 > JABMPQ01 > JABMPQ01 > JABMPQ01. The sequence goes on along the minus strand of JBDRPV010000120.1, from coordinate 1,994 downwards.
TCAAAGAAATTTGCAACTAAAGATGACTTAAAGAGATTCGCCACCAAAAAAGACCTAAAGAAAAGCGAGCTAGATATGAAAGATTTTATCGAGGATAAGCTAGCTGATCTCAAGGGAGATTTAGTGACGTTAATGACCAAAGAAGACAATAAAATACGGCAGTTAATCGCGACGTCTTAAAGAGAACCGTCGCTTAATTTGGATTATTAAAAAACAGCCCTGGAAGGCCGTTTTTTAATAAATTCATGTGTAATTGTGGCTAATGGGATATTATTATTTTTCTTTCGCCACCCCAATAAATTCCTTAAACAACGGATGAGGATCTAGTGGCCGCGATTGGAACTCGGGATGAAACTGGGTACCAACAAAGAAAGGATGATTAGGTAATTCAATAATTTCTACTAAATCCCATTTTTCGTATATTCCCCCGATCTGTAGTCCCGCCTTGGTTAGCTGATCACGGTATTTATTGTTAAATTCGTAACGATGGCGGTGACGCTCGCTAATTTTATCAGTGCCATAAGCTTTTTGAGCAATACTTCCCTTCACTAGCACACAAGGATAAGCTCCGAGGCGATTTGTGCCACCATAATTTTTCTCTTTAATAAGCTTGGCTTGCTCGGGCAATAGATTGATGACTGGATGAGGTGTTTTCGGATTTATCTCAACCGAATTGGCATCTTTCAATCCACAAACATTGCGGGCAAATTCGATTACGGCCATTTGCAAGCCATAGCATAGTCCCAAGAAAGGTATTTTATTCTCCCGAGCATATTCTAGAGCTTTTATTTTGCCTTCTGTTCCCCGCTTACCATAGCCGCCCGGGATAATGATACCATCGTACTCATCCAATTCTTTGACTTTTTTCGCATCTTTTTCGTAAGCTTCAGCATTAATCCACTGTACTACCGGCTTTACTTTATGATGCCAGCAGGCGTGCTTAATAGCTTCAATAACAGAGATATACGAGTCTTCTAGAGTAAACTCGCCAGTAGCGAAATACTTACCCACAATACCGATCTTAATTTCTTTTTTAACACTTTTGATAGTTTTGACTAACTCGCCCCACTCTTTTAGCAGATCCTTTTTTTGACTAGCTTTTTTCTTGGATGGTAGGCCAAATTGCTTTAGTATTTTTTCACCGAGCTTCTGTTCAGCCAGTACTATGGGCACTTCATAAGCCGATCCTACATCATGGTTAGATATAACATGATCTTTCGGGACACTACAAAATTGCGAGATTTTTTCTTTTCTTTTGTCATCTAGTGGGTATTCTGCTCGACCAACGACAAAATGAGGTTTGATGCCAGCAGCGTTGAGAGTGCGCACCGAATACTGGACTGGCTTGGTTTTCATCTCTCCGATTGTCTTAGGGGTGGGTAGATAGGAGACGTGGATATGAACCACATCTTCGGGGGTTCTGGCTTCCATCATGCGAGCCGCTTCCAGAAATAGCACGCCTTGATATTCACCAACGGTACCGCCAAATTCACTGATAACAAAATCAATCTTGGGGTCTTTACCGGCGGCCTTGAGGCGGCGAATAATTTCTTCCGGCACATGCGGCACGACTTCAACGTCTTCTCCCTCGTACTCAAAATTACGTTCTTTTCGAATAACTGTTTGGTAAATTTGTCCGGTAGTGATAAAATTCTCGGCGTGTTGGTCATGGTTAAGGAATCTTTCGTAATTGCCAATATCTTGGTCAGTCTCCACGCCATCCTCGGTGACGAAAACTTCACCATGCTCGGTAGGGCGGATAGTACCAGCGTCAATGTTGACGTACATTTCACATTTAACGTTGGCCACTTTATAGCCTTTGTTCTTTAGCAGGAGGCCAATTGAAGCCGAGGTGATACCTTTACCTAGCCCGGAAATAACGCCACCGGTGACGAAAATATATTTGGTCATAGTTTTTTTTAGATAGTAGATATTAGATAGTAGATAGTAGATAGTAGATTGTGTGATTAAGAATATTCTTCAATTTATTATCT
>JBDRPV010000119.1:0-6116 GCA_043826745.1 Parcubacteria group bacterium | reverse complement strand
GGTAATAGTACTAGCTGGCTGGAGAGTGTCAGCTGGGGAAGCACTAGCTGCTAGCACACCTAGTCCGAGGACTAGACCGAGGGAGAGAATACTTGTTCCGAGGATTTTGCTTTGTGTTTTCATTGTTCGGGCTCCTTTTTTAGTTAATTTATTTTAACAGTTGTTATTCTAGCGAATAGAAGGGGGGAGGTCAAGGGGGAAAATAATACTTTTTATTCTCTTATGTTAATATTTTACAGAAATTGTAACGTACTTATGATATAGTTATAAAAAGAGTGTGGCCAAAATGGTATTTGGTAATAATCCCATAAAAAATAATTACAAGCAAAAATGAAAAAGTTTTTTTTACTAGCGATGACATTATTTTTTCTCGCTTTTTCAACTGTAGGTGTGCAAGCAGCTGACTTTGTCTTGCCGACAGACAGTATTCACCAACTAGAAACAGAAAAGCATCAAGATTATAAATCGAATTCAAATAACCAGGCAGCTGTTGGCGGCGAAATAACTCCCTTAGCTCAGCAATCGGCCGTAACAATCAACAAAGACGTTTTTGGCTTTCATCCTTACTGGCGGGGGAGTGACTATGAAGATTATCGCTATGATTTGCTCAGCCACATCGCCTATTTTGGTGCTAAGATTGAGACTAACGGCGACATCACCGACACTCACGATTGGCCTTTTTACGGGTTAGTTAACAAGGCTCACCAGAATGGAGTGAAGGTTGTCTTGGTAGCGCGTAATTTTACTAGCAGCGAGGTCTCAGCTCTGTTAGGCAGCGCAACTGCTCGCAATCGAGCGATCGATAACCTAGTGACCGAGGTACAAAAAGGCGGAGGCGACGGAGTTAATATCGATTTCGAATATGTGCTCGAACCCCAGCGTGATAATCTCGTTACCTTTATGACTGATCTGACCAATACCTTTCATCGGCAAATCCCCGGCTCACATGTCTCGATCGATATGCCGGCGGTGGATTGGTGGGGATCATATGACCTGGAGCGGTTAGGGGAGGCCACTGATGCTTTGATGATTATGGGCTATGATTATCATTATTCCGGATCAGCTGAAGCCGGGCCAGTGGCACCGCTAGTGACTAGCGGCAAATGGAGCGGCAGCAGTTACAATGTTTCTAACACGATTTCCACTTATTTAGAGGAAGTTGATTCTGATAAAATTCTCTTAGGTGTTCCCTTCTATGGCTACGATTGGGAAGTGAATGGTACTAGCGTGCCCGCTGGTACCACCAGTCGTGGTTCAGCTAAGTCGTATGCGACCATTGTTCCAGAAGTAGCTCGCTACGGTCGCCAGTGGGATAGTGATTCTTCTACGCCTTTTTATCAATACGGTCATTACAATCAAGTGTGGTATGACGACGCCGATAGCTTAGGGCGTAAATATGATTTGGTCGTGGCTAACGATTTAGCGGGCATTGGTATTTGGGCTTTGGGTTATGATGGTTCTCGGACAGAATTATGGGGTAAAATGGAAGAGAAATTTGCGGCGCGGACGGATGAAGTGGTCAATGATTATTTATCCGTTGTTACCGCGGCTGGTCCGGGAGGCGGTCCTCACGTGCGAGCTTTTAATCTTGAGGGCGAGTCGCAGGCTGATCCTAATAGACTCTTTGCTTATCCCGAGGCTTTTCACGGTGGTATTAATGTAGCGACCGGCGATATTGATGGAGACGGCGAGGATGAGATTATTACTGCCCCCAAAGCAGGCGGTGGGCCACAAGTGCGGGTTTTTGAGGCTGATGGTACTCCGCGCGGGATTGAGATCTGGCCTTTTCATGCCGATTCGCGTACTGGCATTAACGTTGCTGCTGGTGACGTCGATGGCGATGGTAAAGACGAGATTGCGGTGGCGCAAGAGCGGGACGGTCAGGCTTGGGTTAAGGTTTATAAATATACCAATTCAAAGACAGTCCTGGGTGAATGGAACGCCTTTGGTGATACTGAGTGCGGAGCGAGCGTAGCGATGGGGGATATCGACTATGATGGTAAAGCAGAGGTGATAGTAGGAGCTGGTCCGGGAGGGGGACCGCAAATTCGAGTTTACGAAGCCAATGGTACGCGCAAAGCGATTCAGTTTTTCGCTTTTCACCCTGATTATCGAGGTGGCATTGATGTGGCAACAGGCGATATCGATAATGATGGCAAAGATGATATCGGAGTGTGTCAGGAACAAGAACAATCTTGGTGTAAGGTCTATCGTTACAATAGTAACCAAACTCTCTATGCAGAATGGAAGGCCTACGCTGACTTTACAGTGGGCGCCAATATAGATATGTATGACATCGATGGCGATGGCAAGGCGGAGGTGATTACTGGCTCTGGCTACACTGGCGGTCCGCAAGTACGAGCGTTTGAATATGATGGCACCGCTTTTTCCAGCACAAATTTCTTTGCTTACGATAGCGGATTACGTGGCGGAGTGGATGTGGCAGTGGGATATTGGGAGTAGTTATGGTTTGATACTTCTGATATGCTTCGAAAACACGTCGGTTTTTCCCAACACAAGAGGTATTAAATCTCAGCCTCGTGTTTATTTGTCTTTTTATATTCTTCACTTGCCGTCCAAGCCAATTCATATAGCGAGCGAAAAGAATCAGTAATGTCCTTGTTTTCGATTACTAGGACAAAAAGATTTTCTCGCAAGGAAAACATCGCCACGGTGTCTCCGTAAATAGAACAGTCTATCGTAAAATTAGAATTTGGCGGCAAAAAACGGATTAAGTGATTATCTTTTTGCGTCTCGCGAGCATATTCTAATCCCTCCGCATCCTTGGTCATTAGATCTCTAACGAATACCTGCTTTTTTCCAGTAGCAATTTTAGTTGCCCTCTCGACCATTTTAGGGAAAAGGGGCTTAACATTTTTTATATTTCCAATAATGTCTATTTTGTCGTGACTGAGAATTTCTTCATAAATTTGCTCCATGCCATGGACTCCTTCTAGCAATCTTACGCGAGGTTTGGACTTATGTTGACCAAAAACGCTGGCCAGCTCTGGTAAAATATCAGCAATAGCTTGCTTGGATTTATTGAGCTCTCGCAGGAGTTGGCGAGGATGCTCAGCGTGGTAGAGGGCCTTCTGAGAGTCAGGGGAGCGAGAAATGAGGCTCTTTTTTTCCAAATCTTCGAGGACATTATAGACATGAGGCCGTTTTAATTTGGCCTCAGCAGCGATGGATTTTACAGTTCCAGACCCCAATTTTAAGAGGGCAAGATAGACTTGTCTTTCTTTATTATCTAGGCCAATTTTTTGCAAAGCGGTGTTGATGTTCATATTTTTCTTCTATTACAAGCCTATCATAGCTGATAATATTTGTCAATATAATTGACATTATATATAGCTATGGCGAAATAAGCTTATAATTAAGCCTTAAATATCAAGGTATTAGTCAAATAGTATTGACATATATTGTGGATGTGTTATAGTGCGGGGTGGTTCAAATAGAAGGCAACTTTCAATTCCAACGCGCATATTATGTGCGCATTGCAAGGAGAGAGATAATGAAGACGGTTATGGATGTGATTGGAGAGCACAAGAACGTTATCATGGTCGAGAGGCATGGGGACTATTTTATGGGTCCGTTGATCGCTCGGCTGCTGGCTGAGGGCGTGCCTGCCGACCAAGTGGCAATGATCGCCTATGCGCGCAACTACTCCCGCCTCGAGCCGGACTGCATGTTCGCGCTCAATAGCGAGGGGATCCGCATCTCCAGGGAGCAGGGCGTGATGCTGGCCAAGGCTGGGATCGAGATCACCGAGATCATCGGTTCCCACCAGGCTCGCGGACCCGACACAGGACTTTTCATCTGTGAGGGTTACCAGGAGACTTCGGGAAACTGGCCCCCCTTCCGTTGCCACGCAGCCATCGACTACCCGGTCTACGAGTACGAGGTGATTCACCGCGCGCTTTGTGAGGCGGGTGATTCGTTTCTCGCTCAGTGGCTCAATGGCGACCCCCGCTGGCAGCGCGTTGTCACCTCCGATACTCCTCAGAGCTTCAAGGGACGGGTCCTCGGATTTATCGATGACCTCTTCCGGCTTGGCAGCGGCACTCGTATCCTGACCTCTCACTTTGAGATCGTCACGCTGGTGCATGGTCTCCTTGTTGAGGGCAAGCAGCTCGGTGAGTTTGATGAGAGCTGGGCGCCCACCAAGAATGGTGGGGTGATCCTCTGGTATGAATGGGCAACTGGGATGAAGATTCACGCCCGCGACTACCGTCCCGACCTTACCCTCGTCTAGACGCTCTCTTTGTTGGACTCGGAGAGTAGAGCGATGGCAACATCACTTTACTCTCCACTTTTTATCAAATTTTCACTTTAAATATATAAAATATGTCCGGAAAATTACTTCTCAAAGGAATTCCTGCTAGTCAGGGAGTAGCCAAAGGCAAGGTAAAAGTTATCAGAGGCATTCAAGATGCTGATAAATTTAATAGAGGAGACATACTAGTGACCAAGATCACTGATCCGACAATGGTGGCGATGATTGCCCGAGCTGGCGCGATAATCTGTGATATTGGGGGAATCGTTTCTCATCCCTCTATTGTTAGCCGTGAACTTGGTATTCCTTGCGTGGTAAACACCAAAGAGGCGACGAAGAGATTAAAGGATGGAATGATGGCGAAAGTTGATGGAAAGAAAGGGACAATATTAATAATAAACCAAGATGAATCTGAATAGAGAAATCGATAATTTTTTAGATATCTTCACAGAGGCTTGGAGTGCTATGGATTTTGATACTTTTGATAATACTATTAGTTGGGCAGCTTATGATCCCTTGATCGCCAATACCTGGACTAAACGTATTTTGCAGATGATCGATGATTGCCAGAAAGCCGGATTACAGTCGCAAGAGATCGCCAAACTTTTTCCTACTGCTAGTCAGTTGCGTGGCATGAAAGGCTTTGATCTTTGGCTTGCTGGTTATGCGAATGTATCCCGCCGAGAAAAAGAAAAAATCTTTGCCTTTTATTTTTCACTTTTACGTAATTATTGTTTGGAAGATCTTTATTGTAAGTCAAAAAACATTATTCATACCCCAGAAGAGACCGATAATATTACCACTAAGCTAAAACTGGCTACACCAACCATCGCTAGAACCTTAGGGAGGACGACCAATGCCTGTTATCATCTCGGTCACGCCATGTATTCTGATATGCATCCTAGTATTGTCTATGATAATTATGGACCGTATCGTGCCGGAGAGAAACATGGGGAAGATCATATCCTAGTTATTAAGGAGTTTAACAACATAAAGTGCCCGGAGCTTTGGTCGGAGACGATAAAGCTTCCTTGTAATACTATTCATATCACTTGTGTTTACCAGAATGTCGCAATGACCATAGATTCTGCTTCCCATGTAATTTTTGTGGGTGACTTAATTAATGATCTCCGTTATTGTCGGATAGAGATTGATGGAAATGAATGTTCTTTATCTGAGCTGGAGTCGGTTATAAAAAAAATAGAAGAGGTAGCTACTTCAATATTTCAGAAATTTCAGGCGCTTGATTTTGAAAAGAGAAAAGACAAGTATTATCACATGAAAGCTTACGCGTATCGAGATCTGCATAAAAAATTGAATCAGGATTGGCGGCCGACAGCGGAAATTTTGCGAGAAGCGCGAGGTAAAGCCCTATATTCTTTTAAATGGCCTAAGAGTATTGTTGAGCAGAAAAAACTAATAAGAGAGACACTAGATCCTCGACTAGATTTTCGGGTATAATGATAGGCTTCTAAATAGGGGGAAAGTGCATTTTTTATTCCAAAGCTTGTTTTTTGTTGCATTAATTGTTGCATTATGCTACAATAGTAAGGTAAATATGCAACAATAACATGGCTAAAATAAGCGCCAGACAATTAGAGATCCTGGAAGTGATCAGGGAAAAGGGCAATGTTGGTAATAAAGAGATTAGAGCTAACTTACCTAGTGTTTATAGTGGTGTTTCCCGCTTTACCATTTTACGTGATTTGGATGATTTAGTTAAAGCGGAGGCAATTAAAAAAACTGGTGAGGGTAGGAGTTCTGCTTATCAGGTAACTGAACGGCGGGATCTAATGCGTTTTTTTGCTGTAGAAAATTATTTTAACCAAGATCCAGATGA
>JBDRPV010000118.1:0-3439 GCA_043826745.1 Parcubacteria group bacterium | reverse complement strand
TTGTCAATACGGGCAAGACGAAGTATGTTCACTGATTAACACAGATTTGAACGGATTTACACGGACACTAATTAAAAATCTGTGCATTTGTGTAAATCTGTCCTAATCCGTGTAAAATCTGTATCTTCTTTACCCACAACACTTCTTGTACTTCTTCCCACTCCCACAGGGACAAGGATCATTACGGCGTACTTTATTGCTCTTCTCTGGTCGACTACCGCCATCACCCTTTGCACTCTGAGTACCTATCTTCTGGCCATTCTCACTGGCTCGCTCGATCACCGTCCTCTGTTGCTGAACAGCGGGCGCGACACTGACCTTAAATACGGTCGAAGCAACTTGCTTTTGGATAGTATTCAGTAAATCCTGAAATAATTGAAAACCTTCGCGCTTGTATTCTACTAACGGATCCTTCTGGCCATAACCGCGCAGACCGATCCCTTCACGCAGATGAGTCATCGCATCCAAGTGATCTACCCAGAGAGTATCGATTGTGCGCAGTAACACCAGCCGCTCGATCTGACGCATAGCTGGCTCTCCCACTTCTTTTTCTTTATTATCATAAGCCTTCTTAACCAAATCAGACAAATAACGAATAATTTTAGTGCGTGCCTCCGCGCCATTGCCAGCCTCACTCCGCTTATCAGCCAACTCTGTTAATTTAGCTCGCAAATCAAATGAGGTAGCTAAAATAGAATTAAAAGATTCAATAATTTCCTCTATGTTCCAGTCACCGTTGACCTTGCCTTCTTCGGCCGTGTGGTGAGAAATAATATCTTCTATTTCTTGCTCGATCATTTCTAGCACTATTTCTTTGAGCATCTTAACGCCCGTCTTCACTTTCTTACCCTCCGCCTGCCGCTTGACCTGCTCCCAGGCTTCCAGCACCTGGCGCCGACGCTTATAAATCACCTCCCGGTGCCGATTCATAACGTCATCATATTCGAGGACATGCTTACGAGCGTCAAAATTATTACCCTCTACCTTGGCCTGAGCTGATTCAAGCGAGCGGGAAATAATTTTATGCTCAATTGGTTGATCTTCGGGTACTTTAAAAGTCGTCATAATCGCCTTCATGCGATCGGAGCCAAACAAGCGCATTAGGTCATCCTCCATCGAAACATAAAATTGGGTAGAACCCGGATCGCCCTGACGACCAGCCCGTCCCCGCAACTGGTTATCGATCCGCCGCGCTTCGTGTCGCTCGGTACCAATTACACACAGCCCGCCTACCTCCTTGATTGCTTCGGCTTCCCGTGGATCGGGTGGATTGCCCCCGAGAATAATATCAACGCCGCGACCAGCCATGTTGGTGGCAACTGTTACGGCACCCTTTTTACCGGCCTGGGCAATAATCGAACCTTCTTGCTCGTGCTGTTTAGCGTTAAGAAGCTCGTGCTTAACCCCTTCTTTTTTTAATAAATCGCTCAACTGCTCATTTTTCTCGATTGAGACCGTACCAATTAGCACTGGCTGACCTTTTTCCTGCCGCGCTTTGGCTTCCTTAGCCACTGCTTTAAATTTACCCAGTTCAGATTTATAGATTTTATCATTGAGATCCTGACGAATCATTGGCTTGTGGGTGGGCATTATCAACGTCTCCAATTCATAGACATTGGCAAACTCCTCGGCGGACGTGGCGGCCGTACCAGTCATGCCAGCTAGTTTCTTATACATGCGAAAATAGTTCTGGAAAGTGACAGTGGCCATCGTTCGACTCTCACGTTGCACCTGAACGTTTTCCCTGGCTTCGATTGCTTGGTGCAATCCTTCGGAATAGCGCCGGCCGGGCATTAGACGACCGGTGAATTCATCGACAATGACCACCTCATTGCCTTTGACCACATAATCGCGATCGCGCTGAAAAAGAGTATGAGCCTTGAGAGCTTGCTCAATATGATGAACCGTTTCAATTCCTCTTTCTTCATAAATATTTTTCAACCCCAGCATCTTTTCCAGGTTGGCGATACCTTCTTCCGTCAGGGTGGTCGCCCGCATCTTTTCGTCAACATTATAATCTGTATTTTCCTTCAGCTTTGGCACCAGACGGGAAAATTCGTGATATTTTTCCGTTGATTCCTCAGCCGGAGCAGAAATTATTAGCGGAGTACGAGCCTCGTCAATCAAAATACTGTCGATTTCGTCTATGATGGCGTAATGCAGTCGTCGTTGAGCCATCTGACCCAACTCACCCACCATATTATCCCGTAGATAGTCAAAGCCAAATTCGTTGTTGGTGCCGTAAGTGATGTCGGCTTGGTAGGCTTCTTGGCGGGTTACGGGACGAAGATATTCATACTGAATCTCAAATGCTCCTTTGTTATCCCGTTCCTGATCAGTTGGATCGCCCTCCTCTTTTTCACCCTGGTAGCCAGGATCATATAAATAAGCGGCGTCGTGCTGAATACTACCCACCGTCAATCCCAGTGCGTGATAGATCTGACCCATCCAAGTGGTATGCGCCCGAACTAAGTAGTCATTGACGGTAACTAGATGAGCACCTTTACCAACCAACGCATTCAAATACAGCGGCAAAACAGCGACCAACGTTTTACCCTCACCCGTTCGCATTTCGGCGATCTTGCCTTGGTGAAGAATGATGCCACCCAGTAGCTGGACAGCAAAAGGCCGCATCCCCGTGGTACGGACGGACGCTTCTCGAACGGCCGCAAAAGCAGCTGGCAGAATGTCGTCAAGCGATTTACCACCAGCCAGCTCCTCCCTAAAATATTTAGTTTTGTCTTTCAGCTCCTCGTCGGATAATTTCTTGATCTCAGGCTCCAATCGGTCAATCTTATCTACAATTGGCTGCAATTTTCCCAACGTCTTCTTATTCGGATCGCCGAGGAGTTTGGAGAATATGGACATGCGTGCTTTATTTATCAGTTGTGTACAATATTACTATGATATTTAAAAAAGCCGGCTTAGTCAACCGACGCTTGAATAGAATCTAGAATAGGGAATTTAGAATTTTGAAGTGTGTTTTTCATATCCTATTCAAAATTCAACATTCTATATTCCAAATTCCTATTCCCTATCTCCGCCGCCCTTCCCTCCGCCGCCTTTCCCACTTACCCTTGTATTTATCAATTTCGCTTTTTAACTTGGGAACCACTGCATCAATCGAAGCGTGAATGTCAGTAGTTGCTTCACTGGCGCGCAACGAGCCTTTGGGTAAAATCATATCCACTTCGGCGACAAATTTATTGCCTTTGCGCTGGGCAGTGTATTCGGTCAGCTCTATTTTGGTCTCCTGAATATCAATATTTTTGAGATATTTCTCTAGTTTACTTATTTTTTCTCGAGCGTAGGCTTCCAGCTCAGAAGTGAGTTTGACATTCTTGGTGTAGAAGATTATTTCCATAGTGATTTTTTAATTAGACCTTAATTTAAGCTCAGTATATCAAATTTGAGAGAGGTTGACAACAACTAGGTTTCC
>JBDRPV010000117.1:0-2257 GCA_043826745.1 Parcubacteria group bacterium | reverse complement strand
GCCTAAATCAGTTAAATAAATTTTCCCGTCTTCGCCAACAGTAACCCATCCTGGAGTTGCTACATCAGACCATAATCGTTTCCCAATTGGTTCCCAGTCCTCCACAAAGTTATCAAAAGTGGCCCCGCCCCCAGTATTTTTTATATACTGTAAGGCTTTCTTTTGATATGGGTTCATGCAATTTCCCCCTTTTTTGCCCTGCTGCCGGATTCTCACCGATAGGCAGTTTTGTATCACGCAAATTATGCGCCTGGCCTCCCAGACTTTGGCGCAAGCTTCTTACTCATGGCCCGAAGCCGAGCAGGGGCAAGAGGTTATATTAATCCCGTTCCAACTCTTTTTCCAGTTGGTTTATCGCAGAATCAAGCTGCGCTAGTGCTACCTGGAAAATTGGAAAATCCTTTAGGGTTGGTAATAGTTTTACAGTATTCTTCAAATTGATATGGGCGTTTATTAAAATTTCTAGTAGTGCTAAGTCCATTTCTTTTCCTCTTTTCTGCCCCGCCACCATGGCCCACTTGACCTTTAGATCCCGGTATGGTCGTCGCGGGAGAAACCGGTATCCGCTTCCATGGCAGCGGAGCGAGGCAACGGTTTATCCAGATACTCCATCAATCTTTAACTCTGCCATTTTCTTTCTGCGGTCGAGCCTGTCGCCCATGCTGCGGCCGTTTTTTGAAAGGGGCGTCTTTACTCTTCCTACGCATGGCAGGCGAGCTTTTTCCGCTTTCCCAAAAACCTGATTTTTCCTGAACAGGAAACCAATAGTAAATCTCCTTCTGCCTTTGCCGTCCCTTCCAATACACCCTCATCAGATCGCCGATCATTCGAATCTGCTCCTCCCTCAGGGGTACGACTAGCCCACCATCAATCCCCGTAAGCCCAGTATGGCCATCGCTTACGCTACATAGACATTGATAAGTTTCGTTGGGACTATGAGCAACATCATAATCTTGCCATCGGTCAAGGGTGAGCATGCCTTCCAGGCCCCACCGGGTTAGATCCGTCCATTCAATGGTTATCCGTTCAGCGATCATTTTTTCTCCCTTCCCCAAAAAAGCACGGCGCTACTTTTCTTCTGCCTCTCTCGTTTTTAGCCAATCTGAAAGCTCAGTAAACATGCGGGAAGGACTAACGAGGTACAGATGAATAAAATCTTTTTTGTATGTCCAGCCGCAGATTGTCCAATGAGACACAAACTCTTTCCACCAGTCTCTCGTTATACCTACTTCCATGATTTTAAAAAACCCTTCCGGAGAATCCCAGTCTGGAATAACATGCTCTCTTTGTCTCTTGCCACAGATGCTGCACACTAGAGCGGGGACCGTAAGCTCAAAATAATGATAATGCAATCCCAGGGCATTAGAGATTATTATATTACGCTCTTTGTCGGTCATGTTCATCCTTTCAACTTCCCCGCGTCGCAACCCTCTACATACCATCTATAATTCTCTAACCTCTATTCGCACAACCTTGTAATGTGAATTATTAAAATATTTCTTTCTGTAAAGCACGGCGCTACTTTTCTTTAGATATAAATTTAGTAGGAGGTGGGGGTATGGAAGAAAATAACACTTAATTGCCCATAGCTTTTTGATTAACTTAGTTTCCATGTTAATTCTCCTTCTTAATTATCATCGATAACTCCACGAAATATTTAAGTATTTTAGACTGGTAGTTTGGTACTGTGCCGCCGACATAAGCATTCAATGTTTTTATCACATCCCCTTTATTTCGTTGGAGCATGCCAAGGAAAATAAGTTCTGTCGCTTTTATATTCTTTTCTATATCAAATAAATCCCGTGATTCTTTCACTCCTACTGCTGTCAGATCTTTTTTGTGAATTTCAAACCTAATTTGTCCCAGGCCGATTGCATTGACTCGTGACACCGCCGAGGCATTAAACTCAGACTCAGCGCATATTAGAGCTAAAAATAATAACGGGTACTTTGTTTTCAGCACTTCATCGACAATACTCCCCACGGTTGCCCTGGATACGTGCCGCGAATTTCGATATGTCCAGTCAATTAAATGATCTCTAGTTGCTAATTGTTGTAGGGGATCTAGTCGCGACTTTAGATCCTCCACCGTGGCGCTTGATGCCGCCAGGCCGCTGCGGACTGTATGGAGATCGAGTTGAGTGATTATCAGAAATATTCCCCAAAAGACTGAAGTTAGCACTACACAGATGATTAGGTTTTTCATCTCAGTAACCACGCGATCAACGCTGCGATTCCCGCCCCCACCACGAATCCCT
>JBDRPV010000116.1:0-4772 GCA_043826745.1 Parcubacteria group bacterium | reverse complement strand
ATAAAATTAATAAATTTAGCGACTATTTCGTTGCTAAATTTAGGATCGGGTAAAACTGGTTTTTTTATTGCTCGAGCCTTGCGCATGTAGAATAGTAATTAGTAGTAAGTAACTTAGTAAAAATTATTCGGGCTTTTTTTCTTCAGCCGGCTTGGCTTCGCCACCAGCCTCGGCTTTGGCATCAGTGCTAGGCGCAGCGGCAGTTTTATCACTAGTACTCTTCTTAGTTGCATACTTACTCCGACTTTGCTGGCGACCGTCTACTCCACTAGTATCAAAACGACCACGGACTACATGATATCGCACGCCCGGTAGATCTTTTACTCTTCCCCCTCGAATCATCACAATTGAATGTTCTTGTAAATTATGACCTTCGCCGGGAATGTAAGCGGTAACCTCCATGCCATTAGTGAGACGCACCTTAGCAATCTTACGCAAAGCTGAATTAGGCTTTTTAGGAGTAGTAGTGGTAACTTTGATACACACCCCTTTACGAAAAGGGCTACCACCTTTGCGCGAAGGTTTAGCCGGTTTTTTCTTAATAACATTAAAACCCTTCTGCAAGGCAGGTGATTTTGATTTCTTTTTGATCTTTTTCCGCTTCTTTCTTACTAACTGATTTATTGTCGGCATCTGATAAAAAATTTAAGCAAAAAAATACGCACTGAGCGCTTAGAAAGTATTGTTGCACACGTTAGAAAAGTGGTCAAGAGAAATTGGGGAAAACTACAGCCCCAAAAACCAATTCACTCCGCTAATCAATGTTCCGTATACCAAAGATAGGAAGACTCCACCAAAAAATACTAAGCCAATCAAAATAAACATGCCATAACGCTGCAAAAACTCTTTGACACTGTCCATTGAAGACGGCAGCACCGCAAACAATAATTTTGATCCATCTAAAGGAGGAACTGGTAGTAAGTTAAAAGCCATCAGAATAACGTTGATCACTATTAAGTAGTAAAGAAAATCAAACAAAGCATTACCAGCCGCTAAACCCAGTAGTGGGTAACCAAACCGGAGAAAAATCATAAAAACGATTGCCATCACCAAATTAGAAGCTGGTCCCGCCAAGGAAACCAGCGCCGGACCCCAACGTTGATTCTTTAGATTGTAGGGATTAAACGGTACCGGCTTGCCCCAACCAAATCCAGCTACTAGCAATAATATGGTTCCCCACAAATCCAAATGAGACAAGGGGTTAAGGGTCAATCGTCCCTCATTTTTAGCCGTTGAGTCGCCCAAATAATATGCCATCGCCGCATGGGCAAACTCGTGTACCGAAATAGCAATCACAATCGCCACGACTGTGACCACAAAATACATAGGGTCTTGAAATAGTCTTTCGATCATAGGTGTCGTCTGCCTCCTTAGTTATTTAGTCAATCAAATATACTTGCAACTTCACAATACTAGTATTATACTGCAAAAGTGAATTTCGTCACTACTAATCTGCCGGCCGGCAAACAGCCTATCATCTATTAATATAAAATTATGTCTAGAGTTTGTGAAATCTGCAATCGTGGTCCGCTCAAGCGCGCTTCTCGTAGTCACTCCAATATTAAAACTAATCGTCATCAAAAGGTTAATTTGCAATGGACTAAAAAAGATGGCAAGCGAGTAAAAGCTTGTGCGAAATGTATTAAGACGATGAGTAAGAATAAATAACTAATAGCCATGACTGACGAAGTAAACTATCAACCAAATTGGGAAGATGAAAGTAGCCAGTGCCAGAATTGCAAGCTCTTCCAAACAGAAGATGGAAAAAATGCTTGTGTTCCCCCTGACAAAAGTTTCGGCGAGGCCTTAAAAGAGTATGGCGAGGCTAGCCCGACTGGACATTGTGACTATTTTACGAAAAAATAAATTCATAATAAAAAAGTGCGACTGAATAGCCGCGCTTTTTTATTAGCTTAACAGTATAGGGGGGGGCAGCGTTGATATTTTCTTGCAGCTGTGGGTGTCTGAGGAGTCATCCCGGTCTTACCGGGAGGATGACGAGTTCCACAGCCAGAGAAAAAATTAATGCTGTCCTCTACTAACAGTGTTTATATCTTCCCCACCAAATCCAATCCCGGCTTCAACGTCTTCTTGCCTGGCTGCCAGCTAACTGGACATACTTGTCCACTGTGTTCGGAGACAAACTTAGCAGCCTGCAACTTGCGCAAGATTTCCGCTGTGCTTCTGCCGATACTATTATCATGAATATCCATTGCCTTAAGCACGCCCTTGGGGTCAATGATAAAAGTCGCGCGTAGTGACAGACCCTCATCATCTATATAAGTACCAAAGTCTCGACAAACTTTTCCAGTTGGATCAGCCAACATCGGATATTTAATTTTTTTAATCGCCGGCGAATTATCATGCCAAGCCTTGTGCACAAAGACAGTATCGGTACTGACGCTAAGTATTTCAGCTCCTAGGTCTTTGAACTTCTTATAATTGTCAGCGGCTTCTTCGAGCTCCGTCGGACAGATAAAAGTGAAGTCGGCTGGATAGAATAGAATCACCACCCACTTACCTTTCAGTCCTGCCAGAGAATAATCCTTTGTCTTTTCGTTCTGGTAACCTTCGAGCGTAAAACCCGGCACCGTTTGTCCAATTTTCAACATCTATTTTTTATTATTAACAATTTACTAACTACTCACTTTTCCACAGGCCATGCAAGTTGCAATATTCGCGAGCGATAATCTTGTCAGCCCCAACAGTAAACTCCGCCTCTGGTCTGTCACCTGGCTTCAAGTGCTGGCGATAAACTTTTCCGTCAGCAATAATCTCAATCCATCCGATGTAATGATCGTCTTCCATCGGATGTTCTACTGAGCCGACTATTACTTTCACGCCCATGTCAGTCTTCTCTATTACTGGCACGTGCTTCTCCACTGCTGCATCTTCGGTATTTTCTGTCATTAACTTCATTGGCTGACCGCAGCAAACTAACTCGCCTGCCCCAGCATGAAGTACCTCAACAATGTTGCCACAAACCTCACATTTGTAGACTTGATTTAGTTCGGTCATTTGTTTTTTGTTAATTTCTATTAAAATTATTTTTTACTCTTAGCGCACTTTTTACAAGTGCCATACAAATTACACTCCGTCCGTTCGACATTGCCCCAACAAACTTTCTTCCGCACCTCCATCCGCTTATTTTTCCGCAAATCATAGATAGTGCCACACTTATCACAAATATAATGCCAGTGCTCCCGCACACAGCCATCGAAATGACGCTCAGCATCAGTCGTATTAAGCTCTAGAGTATATCCCCTGTCCACTAAATAATCTAGATTACGGTAGACGGTACCCAAGCTAATACGCGGTAACTTCCGTCGGACATTTTTATAAACTGTCTCTGCTGTCGGGTGGTAGGTTACTTTTTGTAAATAATCAAGAATAACCTGACGCTGCTCGGTCAGGCGGTCACCCGCTTGGTTAATTTTGGTTTTAAAATCCGACATATTTCTTATTAGTAATTATTACTATTAATGTAACATGGTGTAATTTCGTGTCAAGACAATAATTAAATTGACGAAGTAAATCAATCACGGTACAATGCAAAATCTAACAACGGCAAGATCTTTTTAGAACATACAATTGGAGAAAGCCATGAAAGCGACTGCAGATCTAATAAACGAACTACTCGAACATTCTCAAGAGGGTAACCCATACACGCTAGTGTGCTTGTACCTTCTACAAAGAATGTACGGAGACAATAAATTAATACTCAAGCTACTTAGATTGGGGGTGTCCAATCTAAGTCCTGGGCTAGCGATAATAATGCTACCGACTGATGATCCACTACGACCATCGGCTGAAACAGAGATGGAGTACGCTGGCAATCTCAAGCGAGTCGGCCTTGATACAGAAGAGTTGAGAAAGCGGGCCTTTCTCTTGAATCTCGTGGTTAGTATTTATAATCTCCGCCGACCCCACACTGACATCAGTCTAGTTGGCGAATTTCTGGAAAAATACCTACCAAGACCGCAAGAATTCGTATTCGACGATACGGATATCACCATGGGAGGAATTGGCGACCTCGAACATGAGTGGGCCGACCTCGCCCATCTCCTCGATAGAATCTTGGAGCTAAACCTGATCACCCCCAAGCCTGAAGTATGGCAAACTTGATTGCTTACCTTTAGGCTTTTTTCAATCCACCAAATGTTCTTCTCGCACCCGCGAGACTAGGGAGAAAATGACTGCCACGATCCCCAAGATTATCAGCGTATAATTGAGAGACTGATCGACTAATAAACCAACTAGCGGGTACATAAGCACCATCGTAAATTTACGTAGCATCGAGACAGAAGATAATACCGTCGCTCGCTTCTCGGAAGGAATGTATTTATTAAGATAGCTAGAAAATAACGGTCGCCGTCCCAAGCCAAATCCACCCGCTAGAGCAATCACCAGCACAACTAACGGAATAAACTTAGTCAGTCCACCAACTATAAAAGCTATGCCCGTAATAACCGAACTGGCGAATATTAATCGCCGCTTACCACCCAACCATTTCTCCATCCTTCCATAGCTGTTCATAAATAATATTTCGCTAGCTACGATAACAGCGTGAATAATCCCAAAGTAAATAATGTTGACGCCAGCTTGGGTTAACATCGGCTGATAAAGCCAAATGACAAAAAAAGCGATGGAGTCGATCACTAGAAAATCAAGGGCGAGAATTTTAAGAATCCGGTTGCGGTAAAAAAACTTCACGCCTTCTTTTAACACATTAATATAGCGCATCGACTCTATTTTTTTATCCGTCTTTGGCT
>JBDRPV010000115.1:0-2759 GCA_043826745.1 Parcubacteria group bacterium | reverse complement strand
TCAGCCCATATCCCAGTTGACCTTGACTTTTTTAACTCATTGTGATATATTATGGATAGGTGGGTTTTTTGTTTCAACCCGATTATTTATTAGTTTTAGATAATTATGACTTATCTAACTTTGCTAAAAAAATATTGGTATTTAGTAGCGATAGTGGTGGTTCTAGTTACCATCGGCAGTTTTTTAATTAGCGTAGTTCAAAAGCCGGAGTATCGTTCTTCGGTTAGGTTGTTAGTTATCCAGAAACAAGCTGGTCAACTAGATGCTTACACAGCTGCTCGTTCAGCTGAAACAGTGGCTGGCATTCTCTCCAAAATGATTTACACCAGCACTTTCTTTGATCAAGTGATGACAGCTGGTTTTAATGTGGATCAGAATAGTTTTGCTGATAATCCAGAAAATAGAAAGAAGGAATGGGAGAGGGCGGTAGTAACCAAGGTTATTGAGGACAGTGGTACTATTCAGATTAGTGTTTATGATCAGAATCGACATCAAGCCGAGCAATTATCTTATGCTATTGCTTACGTGATGATTAGCAAGGGTGACCAATATCACGGCGGCGATAACCAGATAGAAATCAAAATGGTGGATAACCCAGTTACTTCCGAAAAGCCAGTTCGTCCGAGTATAATGCGTAACACGCTAGCTGGTTTTATTCTAGGCTTACTAGCTTCACTGAGCGTGATGTTTCTAATTAGCGAACGAGTCCAACGTCAACCGACACCGGAGGGTCTGGAAGCAGTCACTATGCCCAAACCGAAGGAAATCAAAAAGTGGTCGCAGCCAGCCAAGAAAGCGGAAAAGCCAAAAGTTAAGAAGCCGGTAGTCCAGAAAAAAGAAAAAGTTAAAAAAGAGTTAGCTGAAAAGCCAATACCAACTCAGCCAACTCAGCCAACTCAGTCGGCTGACGTTGGTCAGCGATTTGCTAAATCTATAGCTGATAGTGATCAAGTAACCAGAGACATTCCCTATGAGTTACCGAAAAAGAAGGTTAAAAAAGATAATGTGCCGTCTCCGGATATGGGACAGCAGAATATTAAGTCCAAATTAGCTAAAGGGATGGATCAATTGAAAGCACCGCCTGAGCGAGCCAAGCTAGCTCCCGGGGAAATTGTTTACCAGTTGGCTAAAGGAGCGAGAGCGAGAGGTGGTGACCAATCTTCTTCTTCAGCTCAAAATGACAAATATTCTCCCGATCGAGTAGATAGGTGGATTAAAACGGGGAAGTTTGAATAAAAATATTTCAAGTATATAAAAAACAGTCCCGCTGAGCGGGATTGTTTTTTTATCGGGCTGAGGAATTTCAATCCCGCCTTGGCGGGGCTCGTCTCCCGCTTCGCGGGATCCTCAGACAGCCGCAGCTTGCCCGCTATGCTAGCGCAAGCGTTGCAGGCGGGCGGGCGAAAAAGAACAATATTAACCCTCAGCCAAAATGAGCATATCCAAGTAATTGCTTAAGCCAACAAATTATCTAATCTCTTCACCAACTTATCCCAATCAAACTCTTTTTCTACTCGCTGGCGTCCGTTTTGGCCTAGTTTATCGGCTAAACTACTATCACTTAGTAATTTGCTAAGGGCTTGGGAGATTTCGGCTGGCTTCTCTGAATTGACAAGTAACCCGGTCTGGCCATCCGCCACTGCTTCGTTTACTCCGCCACCGTGTCCGGCGACTATCGGTTTGGCACAGGCCGAAGCTTCCAGGTAAACAATACCAAAGCCTTCGACATCCTGCTTACTTTTGATGATGCGTGAGGGCATAGTGAAGATGTCACAAGCGTTGTAATAACTTGGCAAGTCGTCGTAGCTTACCTTAGTAATATCATTTACAAAAAGCACATATTTTTCTAGTCCGAGTTCTTTGATTTGATCTTGTAGTTGTTTCTTATGTGGACCGTCACCAATTATCAAATAGAGTGTGTTCGGAAAACGTTGCAATATAGCCGGCAGCGATCTAATGACCATGTCATGACCTTTGCGTTCGACCAGACGTCCAACACTTAAAATGACATTAGCATTTAACCAAGATTGGGGAGTGGCTAGTCCCTTCTGGATGGCGGGGGCGATTTTAGCGCGGGCCGCAGTCTGTTCTTTGGGCTTAAAATGAGCAAAATCAACTCCGGGGTAGATTTTAGTAATTTTGTCCGCTGACACGTTGCGTTCGACTAATTTTTCTTTGAGATAATCAGAGATAGTAATTATCCCTTCGGCTTCAGCTAGGATCTTACGAGCCATTTTTTGCTTGGCGGGTGGAGCGTTCCAGAGCTCAGTTGTCTCGGTGCCGTAGGTGAAAATATAGTAGGGAAGTTTGTTAATCTTTTTTAGCCAATAGCAAGTGAGAGCGGGCAGGTAAAAATTGCCGGCTAGTAATAGTTCGGCGTTTTCTTTTTTAGCGACGCGCAAAGTTTTAAAATAGAGATCGAGTGAGGTTAGTTTGAGATGGCGGAGGGGACTAGTAAAATTGCGACGGTAAGTAGGATAATTATGGCGTTCATCAAAATACTGAGCATTTTCCTGCTTATCTGCCAGGACAGCAATTTTATCCTCTGGTAAACGAGAAATCAAATTATGTAGGTAATTTTGAATACCGCCAATTTCCGGAGGGTAAAAGTTGGTAATCAGGAGTGATTTTTTCATAAGACGTAGTTTTTAACTAATACTTTAATTCTAGCGGGAAAGGGCATAATTGACAATGCCAGGAAAATTAGGTAATAGTCAAACACATTCTGACCCCCTGGCATACAATTTAGGTGGCGATCC
>JBDRPV010000114.1:0-10727 GCA_043826745.1 Parcubacteria group bacterium | reverse complement strand
GAGCGGTTCCAATAATATTTTTATCTAGACCTTCGTAAATTGGCGCTCGAGAAAAACCACTAGCTAACATGGGCTTGAGAGCATCTTTAACTGGTGTAGTGGCTGGCAACATAAAGACGTTTTTGAGGGGAGTCATAGTTGTCTCGGCTTTAATGTCACTGAATCTAATCGCTTGGTGCATAATATCTCTTTCTTCCTCATCAATCACATTCTCTTCGACACCAAATTCTAGCATTGTTTTAATTTCTGTTTCGGAGATCCCTTTACGTTTGCGTGCTTTGAAAAGCCGACTGATAAGATTGGCAAAATAATGAAAAGCGACAATTAAAGGGTAAAAAATGTAGCTAAGAACTAAGATTGGTTTGGCGATTACTAACGCGATCTTTTCCGCGTGAGTAATCGCTAAAGTCTTAGGAGTGATTTCCCCAAATACTAAAATAATCAGAGTCATCACGCCGGTGGCAATTCCCAGCCCTTTAGAGCCAAATTTTTCCGTAGCAACATAGGTGGCGAGCGAGGCCGAGGCTACATTCACAACATTATTACCGATTAAAATTGTGATGATCGTTCGTTCCGATCGCTCTTTTAGGCGAGCTAACGTTTTAGCTCCCTTTTTGCGCTGTTTGACTAGCGTTTTGACTTTGATCGGATTCAAAGAGGACAGCGCAATTTCCGCCCCAGAGAAAAAAGAGGACAGTAGGATGAGAATAACTAGAGAAATAATAGAAGCTGTAATCATTATTGTTTTAATTAATGTTTTGGTGCTCCAAAAATCACCAACCAAGAAGACTGAGCCAATCTGGCTCTATTAATCATACCATGCTCGACCATATGGGCGAGTAAATCGGCTATGATTTTCATAACTACTAATACAATAATAAAAGCTTGGGGAGCAGAAAATATCGCTGCTAGAATTGATCCGCCCAGTAGAGTAACGTACATGGCCACCACTCGCTTATATGGGGCATACATCAGATCATTAAAGGTTTGATGTCTATCAGATTTGTATTCTTTCTTTCCGAGGAAATTAGTCAAGAACGAGTAGGTATGGCTAGCTAGTAGGGAAATCATAGAAAGGATGATTGAGCCGCTAAAGTTGGTGAATAAGTAGATGACTTGATCGATGATGGAGGAATTATATGGATTATTGGCAGCAGTGATTGTATCGCCTGACATCATCATAACAGTTGCTCGTATTACCAATAAAAATACATAAAGCAAAATGGGGTAGGTGATGGTAAACATCATCGCTCCGTATATCATAACACCTGACTTGTATCCCGCCATAAAAAGTTTAATGGCACTAAATAGCCAGATGATCATACTCTCTAACCAATAGACAAAGAGAACGGTGGGTATATCCCAACCTAAGAACAAAACTCCGCCCAGAGGCAGACAATTTGCGCCTACCAGGAACAAGACAGAAGACGTGTTTCTTAATTTACTTTTAGTCATTAACTATTGTTTCGCCCCTCCCAAAAATTCTACCCATTGTGCTAGTCTCGGTGAATTAGCTAGTCTTTGTTTGTCGATCATGTCGTATTCGACTAGAAAAGTCATGATATCAACCAGTATTTTTAATAATACCAACACTACAACAAAAGATTGGATAGCAAAAGATAAAAGTCCACCGGCCCACAACACCACATGCATAATAAACAAACGTCGGTACGGAGCATTAATCATGTTTTTAAATATTTGAGGCTGGTATGTTTGATATTTTTTATTTCTTAAATAATTAGCAGAAAAAGAAAGATAGTGACTAATAGCGAGTACCGCCAAAGCAAACGCAGTTGAAAAACTTATGTAATTAAAGAGAAAAGATATTGTATCTGGCGCAATGACAGAACCGGTGCCATTTTCTCTGCCCTGGACTATTCCGGCTACCCATTTGATAATTTCAAAATATATAAAAAATACACCGGGGAAAACGAAAATATATAAAATTACATAAGCATTTTCCTCCCAACTTTTCCCTTTTAATAATAGGAGTTTAATGGCACTTATAATCCCTATGACGATGCTTTCAAACCAATAAATAATCAAAACAGACATGACATCCCAGTCAAGGAAGATAGTGCCAATGAGTGGAATCAAATTAGCTCCGATAGGAAACAAAATATATGTTGGGTTTTTCATTCCTACGTTTAATCGGTAGCATACTAATGGATCTTATCAAAAAGTCTTTTTCTTGTTAAGATCACATCGAAAGAAAAAATAAAGTTTCAATAACCATGGATAACACCCCAATCAGACCCAAAATAAATAATGATTACGAGGGCACACCCAGTGGGATTAAAACTGGATTTTGTGTCGGTTGTATATTATTGGTATTTTTTGTAGCTACCATTATTATCGGATATTTTGTAATTTTTGGCTCAGCAAGTAATTTATTTTCATCTTTTGATTTACAAAAATATTTAGAGTTTGAAAAATCGGACAATCAAGAAAACACTTTTGATCAAGGGGAAGATCAAGAAGATTCTGAAGAAAAACCAGAAGAGAAAAAGTCATCAAAACCTGCCCCCAAGAAATACTAGGTACAAAGATCAATCTCAGCCCCTTTCCCGGCCTTAAACTTTCTAATATTTTCCGCCACGCCTTCAACTAGCCGCTGCCGACTCTCCCGGGTGGCCCAGGCGACGTGAGGAGTGATGATGATGTTATCGAGCTCGAACAATTTACTTCCACTTTTCGGGGATTCCTCTACTAACACATCCAAGGCCGCCGCCCTTATTTTTTTATCCTTAAGAGCCTGATAGAGAGCATCTTCATTAACAATCCCTCCGCGGGCAGCGTTGATCAAAATAGCTTCTGGCTTCATCGCAGCTAGTTCTTTAGCGCCAATCAAGTTTTCCGTTTTTTTAGTTAAGGGAGTGTGAATAGTGATAATATCGCTTTGAGCCAGTAGTTCCGGTAACTCTACCCGGAAATCTTCGGAGTGCTTAGCTCCTGTCCGACTAGCAGCAATAACTTTCATATCAAAAGCACGGGCAATCTTGGCTACTTGCTGGCCGATAGCGCCGTAACCGATGATACCCAAGGTTTTATCTCGCAATCCGGCAATAGGATATTTGAGCAAGGTAAAAATGTGTGATTTACTCCATTCACCTTGTTTAACTGACTGATCGTATTCTGAAATAACGTTATAAAAGGAGAGAATATAAGCAAAAATCATTTGAGCGACAGCGTCAGTGGAATAACCAGAGACATTTGCCACCACCACCCCTTTTTTCTTAGCAGCGGCGAGATCAACATTGTTATAGCCAGTGGCCGCTACGCAAATTAGCTTAAGTTTATCAGCTTGGGCTAGTTCTTTATCACCAATATTAATTTCAACCTTATTGGTAATAACAATATCGGCATCTTTTATTCTAGCAGCGGTTTCCGCTGGCGAGGTTATTTTATAAGTTTCCAATTCACCTTCTTTGGCGATGGAGTTTAGTGATATATTGTCGCCGATGGTCAGAGTATCAAGAAATGCTATTTTCATGGCTTATAGATTTTAAATGAAGATTGTTTTTATTATAACACAACACGTCATCAAGCCCAGCTGGCTGAGGATAAGATCCAAGGCTTTAATTGACTCCGGCCTCTTTTCATGATATAATAGATATGAGCTGATAGAGTTTTCAATATCATCCAAGACAAAAATAAAGCAGCAACCATGTTTAATTACCAGAAAACCCTGCATTTAGCCAAATAAAGGTTTCGTTTTTGTTGGGAAAGTTTATCTAAAACTGTGGATTACAAAATCGTAGACTTATTAAAAGAAACAGTCAAGAGGAAGGCATCTGACCTTCATATTTCAGTTGGCAAGCCGCCTATTTTTCGGGTTGATGATGTTCTACTACCAATATCAAATGAAGCACCAGCTCTCACAAAAGAACAGGCGGAAAAGTTGACCTTGGGCTTACTGACCGAACAACAAAAAGAAAAAATTAGTCAGGAAAGAGAGATAGATTTTGCCTATTCACTTGAAGACAAACATCGTTTTCGAGTGAATGCTTATTTCCAGCAAGACACCCATGCGGCGGCGCTACGTCTTATCCCGGGGGAAGTGAAAACATTCGCCGAACTCGGTCTTCCGGAAATTCTAGTTGAGTTTGCCAAGAGTCAACAGGGACTTTTCTTGGCCGTGGGACCAGCTGGCCATGGCAAGTCAACTTCCATTGCTTCCATGATTGATTGGATTAATCATAGTCGGACGGATCATGTTATCACCATTGAAGATCCAATTGAGTATGTGTTTAAACAGGACAAGTGCTCGATTGATCAACGTGAAGTAGCGCGGGACACTGTTTCGTTCACTAAAGCTTTGCGTTCTTCATTGCGTCAAGATCCTGATGTAGTATTTGTGGGTGAGTTACGGGATCTAGAGACAATTTCTACCGCTCTCACTTTGTCCGAAACTGGACATCTAGTAATTTCTACCTTACACACCAATAATGCTGCTCAGACGATTGATCGTCTAATTGATGTCTTCCCCGCTCATCAGCAGGGGCAGGTGCGTTCGCAGGTTGCCTCTTCTTTATTGGGCATCGTTTCGCAAAGGTTGCTTCCCAAAATAGGTGGAGGACGAATAGTAGCGGCGGAGATTTTGAAGGTTATTCCTTCAGTACGCAATATCATTCGCGAAGGTAAGGTTTATCAGATGGAAAATGTGATCCAAACTAATATGGGAGAAGGCATGATTCCGCTGGATACATCCTTAGCTAAACTAGTGAAAGAAAAAAAAGTAGAGAAAAATAATGCTTTGGCTCATGTCATTGATGGTAAGAATTTTGAGGTGGCTTTTAATCAATAGAAAATTTTCGCCGCAATTAAAATAAAAACAAATGAAAAATTGTCCTAAGTGTCACCAAGGAATGCCAGAGTCAGAAAAATTTTGTATGCAGTGTGGAGCGGATATGACTAAGACTAGTCCGCCAGTCACGGAATCAACTCCAGAACCGGCTGTGTCAGTGGGAGCAACCCCGACTAAAGAAAAACCTAAAAGAGGTCTAGCAGCTGTTTTACTGGGCATAGTTGGTATTTCTATAGTTGGCCTAGTAGTGTTGGCAATTATTGGTGGCGGGGTGTGGTGGTTGTTTTTAAAGGATAATGGCAATGGCAATGGAACCCAAACCACCGAAGTCGAAGGGGATGCTACAGTCGAAGCTAGCTATGAAGTGTCAGAAAGAATACCAACTGCTTTTTATAATAACGCTGATACCGAGCTGGTAGTTGTCACCTTAAAAAGTAACAAAAAGACCAAAGTGAAGATTGAGGTTGAAATTCCTGATATTACTGAAAAAATGGCCAAAGAAGTTGAAGTAGGTACAGATGAGACTAAAGAAAAAATCAAACCGCCAATTCTCAAAAAAGCTTACGGCCCCCTAGATAAAGCACAGGAAAAGCCGGTAAGAGTTAAAGTTACTGACATTAATAGCGGTCAAGTTGTCACTGAAGGCTCAAAAAACACCACCATGTTATCACGTAATGATATGGTTTGGGTCACTGAGGATGGCTTTAAAAATTACAAATATATTGCTCGCTGGGTAACGAAGGATAATAAGGAAGTAAAAGAATTAGTTCGTCTAGCTGCTGAGTACAACGAGCAATTTTGTGGCCAGCATGCTATGGTAGGTTATCTGGGCGGTGAAATAATGGTGGAGTGTCAACTAGCCTCGATTTTTGCGGCTATGCAAGATTACTATAATATTGCCTACGTCGCTTCGACCGAAAGCTACACTACTACTAATGCGCAGAGCGTAAAGTTACCGGAAGAAGTTTTAATGGAGAATAGTGGTTTATGTATAGATCTGGCTATAACAGTAGCGGCCGCGTTAGAAAATTTGGATATGGAACCCGTTATCGTTTTCATTCCCGGACATGCTTGGGTAGCTGTTAAAACTTACGCTGGTTCTCCTTCCTACTATCATTTGGAATCTACTATGTTGGATTCCTCAGTGATTGATGCTCTCGATCAAGGAGACTGGAACTGGTGGCAGAATTCTAACCAGGCGACAGTAATTGATATCAAGGAAGCACGTAAAGAAGGTATCCTTCCTTACGGCGAGGTGGAAACGACTCCTGAGAAAATGTAAATTTTTTAGCAATAAATAAAGATTAAAAATATTTGTTTACCCGTTCGTCCCGATCAGATCTGGAATTCACTTGCTTTGTAAATAAAAACAAAATCATGTCGAATTGTCCTAAGTGCAAAGACCCTATTGAGGAGGGAGAAACTTTCTGCGGGAAATGCGGAGAGCAGTTGGAGAAGCCAGCTGCTAGCTCATCTACTCCTGCTAGTGAGACCTCGACTAATGCAGCTCCTGTTCAACCTCCCAAAAAGAAGAAGACCTGGCTTTATCTTTTGCTGGGATGTTTAGGGTTGTCTGTGATTGGAGGTATCATAGTGATTATTATGTTTTTTGCTGGTGCCTTTGGATTTAAATCCTGGCAAATAAAAGATTATGTTCAGGCAGTCAAGCCAGATTTCGAGCAAGTTAAGACCGATGTCGCTGCTCTCGATGCTAACTTGACTTATAAGTCTGACGCTGAGACAGAGGCAGAGATTGAAGCCGAGGCGGAGAAATGGAAAAAGGAGTTAGAGAGTACTGCCAAGGCTAGACAGGATGCAGAAACTGCTAAGAGCGAAGTAGAAAGCATCAAGGTTCCTAGCGATGTTAGTGGTCTAAACGAAAATCTCAAAAGCTGTTATAGTGATCTTATTCCTGGCTTAGAGAAAAGAGAGAAATTCGAAAAATATTTTATTGCTGATCAGGAAATAGGTGATCGTTTAGTGCGAGCGAGCTCTTTTTCTGATGATTCCACTGATATTAATAAAATCATTAGTGAATTTCAGCAGTTCAAATTTAATTTGGATCAAGCAATTGCTGACTTTGAAGTGGTGGAAGTTCCTGATGAGCTGAAGAGTATTCATGATGGTGACATAAAGAATTTGAAACAAGTATCGAGCGCGATTGGGGACATGGTTCTCGCTTTGCAACGTTGGGATGACGTTGGTTTCAATTCTAGCTATAATAGGTTCATTAGTGTTTTGGATGAATACGATAAAAGATCGAAGAAGCAATCTAAGGAAATTCTTGATCCTGAGTTTAAGAAACTAAATTCTGTCATCACTGACTTCAATGCCAAAAAAGATAGTCTTGAGGATGAAATCTCTGGCCTGGTAGCGGAATATAATATAGAATAGAAAGAAGAGAGTTTAAGAAAATAAATATCAAATAGAAAGGGGGTGAAATCCGTGAGAAAATTTTTTACCCTTAAAAGAGATCACAAAGGTTTTACCTTAGTAGAGCTTTTGGTTGTTATTGCGATTATTGGTATTCTAGCCGCTTTAGTATTAGTAGCTTTGTCACGAGCTCGACAGAAAGCGCGTGATGCCCAGCGAGAAAGCGACATTCGTCAGATCGGCCTAGCTATGGAAATGGCTTATGATGACGATGCTGCCTATCCAATCAGCGCGGCGGCTCCAGCTAGTATTGCTAGTGCCGATGCTACTTATTTAACGGCTACTCCAACTGATCCTCAAGGCGGTGCTTACACTTGGACGGACAATCTTCTTACTCCTCAAGCGTTTTGTGCTTCTGCTACTTTGGAGATTGGCGATCCCTTCATGTGTGATGAAGATGGATGTCGTAGTGATGCTGCTGGCTGTTAAGGTTTGAGCAGACAAAGACATTTTAAAGATAGCTTTCTAACTTAGAAGGCTATCTTTTTTTGTGGAGAGTCTTGTGAGAAGCAGCTTTGTGGATAACTTGACACTTTTTCTCATATTATCTGTTATAATGCAAACAGATAAATCACTAATTGACTTATGGAAAATAGCTTAAGAAATTCACTTGTTTTGGGGGCAATGCTGGCTTTGATTTTCGGTTTGTTCACAGTGGTGTGTGTGGCTTCGGCTAATTTCTAAGGTCATAGCGAAATTGTAAAAAACAAAATTGAAAGGAGGTGAGAGATAATGAAAAATTTGATTTGTGGGATTTTAGGAGTTGTAGTGGGGGTTCTGGCTGTTGCTACTTTGGCGGCGGCTGCCCCGGCTGACCAAGTTCAGCCAGCGGCTATCATTCAATATTCGGAACCGGTTGAGATTACTGGCACTCTTACTGTTAGTGGAGCGGGATATTTATCTTCTGTGCATATCGGCTCAACTGAGGCTGGAGTAGGTGGAGTTACTTATTTTAATGGTACTATTGTTAATGCCTCGACCGATGACGATGGCGAGGATGTTGTGCCAGTAACTTTTGGCGATGATGTGCGGATTGATGGCGAGATTTATCGTACTGAAACTGGTGGAGATAACCCGCTAAAAATCGGTGATAGCTTACGGCCAACTACGGACGCTACTTATTCATTGGGTACTTCAGCTTTCCAATTTGCTGATGCTTATCTGTCTGGTACTTTAACAGCGGCGACAGTTACGGCTGACACAGTTTCCTATAGTTCAGCGCAAACGCGTTATTGGTCAGTTGGCGCTTCCGAGTTGATTCCTGGAGATGAAGCAGATACCTACTCTAAAGGTAGTGGTTGTTTGACTTCTACCGATGACGTGTTTACTGCGCCAGTGAATTTGCCACAAGGAGCGACTGTTACCAACCTGACAACCAACTATACAGATACGGACGCAGTTAATAATTTTAGCGTGAATTTGATTAGAAGTAGTAATGGTACTGACGAAACAATGGCTACGGCCACTACCAGTGGTAGTACGGCTGGCTGGCGGACAGCGGAAGATGCCACTATAATTGGAGCTGCTGTTGATAACAGTGCTTACAGTTATCGTTTGCAAAACACAGCTATGAATGCTGGAGCTACTCATTCGTTGTGTGCGATTGAAGTGACATATACTACGACTAGTCCATTGCCGTAACAAAACAAACAAAAATAAATATATAAAAAACCGTTCCCGCCCTGGCGGGAGCGGTTTTTTTGTTCGTAGACTCAGAAACTACTCACTGGATTGATTTACTAACTTCTCTGCCTCCTGGTAATTTTGCGTCCACCTGATTTTCTTGTCTCGTCTAAACCAAGTCAGTTGTTTTTTGGCGTAGCGGCGGGTGTTGCGCTTGATTAATTCAATTGCTTCTTCGAGGCTGATTTCTTTTTCTAAATAATTGATGATTTCTTTGTAACCAATGCCGGAGAGGGCAGGTAAGTTTTTTGAGTAGCCTTTGGCTAGTAGGCTTTTTACTTCGTCTATTAGGCCGGCGGCGATCATTTCGTCTACTCGAGCGTTAATTTTTTCGTATAGTATTTCGCGGGGAACATCTAAGCCGATTTGCAGGGCTTCAACCTGTGGTTCACCTTTGATTGTTTGCTCGGAAAAAGGTTTGCCAGTTATTTGGCACACTTCGATGGCTCGGATTAACCTTCTTCTGTTTTGCGGATCAATTTTCTGGGCGCTAACTGGGTCGAGCTTTTGTAGTTTTGCTACTAGCTCCACTTCACTTTTTTTTTCTAGCTTCTGGCGTAATTTTTTGTCTGGGGCTACTGCTGGAATTTGCAAATTATCCACAATAGCCGAGATATACAGGCCGGTACCACCGACCAGGAAGTTGGTCTTTTGGGGCTCGCTCTCGATAATTTTAAAAACTGCCCGCTGATAATCAGAGAGGGTAAATTCTTTGTCAGGGTCGATGATGTCGATTAGGTAGTGGGGGACATTATTAACTGCGCCACTGTAGTATTTTTTTTCAGAATTATCGAGCAGTGTCAGTTTAATTTTATCTGTTCCGATATCCAGCCCGCGGTAAATTTGGCGGGAGTCAGCGGAGATTATTTGACCGTCGAATTTCTGGGCTAATTTTAAAGCCAGCCCGGTTTTACCGGAGGCAGTGGGGCCGAGGATGACGATTAGTGGGGGTAGTTTTTTGGGCATGATTATACTTTAGTGGGGTGGAGTAATTAGCTTGACGATATTTTGGTAGTGTGGGAGGATTTAGCTAAACATGTTTTGACAGTTCGACAACAGCTAGATGGAGGGATACTATGGACGGAAACCTTGGACCGAGTCTCGGAAGAAGACCAAGTGGCGATTACCGCGTACCCTCTGAGGCCGACCTGGCTAGACAGTATCCTTCAGAGGTGGTTGCCATAGGGGTCGGGATGGGTTGGAAAGCCATGTAAGACTAACCACTGATCCCTGCCAGCCCCCACGCCAACGCCTTTTCCACCTCAACCTGCCTGAACTGACCGAGCGTCAGTTCCGTTCCCTGCGTCTTCACCACTTTCCCCTGGGGGGTTCTACCAATGTAGTGACTCACCTTTTTATTTTCAACTAACACCCTAATTGTTTTACCAACGTCTTTTTTATTTTCCACTAAAGCAATTTTCTCCAAAACGGCCGTTAGTTCTTTATCTCGCTGTCGCTTGACTGACCGTGAGACGTTATCTTCCATCTTTGCCGCCGTCGTTTCCGGACGAGGTGAATACTGTGAAATGTAGGCCATATTAAAACGAGCCTGTTTGAATAAATCGATCGTCTGGGCAAAATCAGCTTTTGTCTCACCGGGGAAGCCAACGATAATATCAGTGGAGAGAGCCACTTCTGGCACCGCTTGCCTAATTTTGCCAATCAGGCGCAGATAATCCTCACTAGTATACTTGCGGTTCATCGCCTTCAAGATTTTATTTGAACCAGATTGGACTGCCAGGTGGACATAGGGCGTGACTTTTGGCTGATTATCCGCGATAACTTTTATTAATTTATTGGACAT
>JBDRPV010000113.1:0-2843 GCA_043826745.1 Parcubacteria group bacterium | reverse complement strand
AGTAATTAATGATACAATTATCGAAATAACAAGAAATAGAATAAAACTATGTAGTAAATGATACGGAGCCATCCATATGTCAGGTATTTCAGGAGTTAAATATGGAATTCCGGTTCGATCTGTGAAAGGTATAATCCATTTAATCTGTCTAATACTATCCTGGGATATTAGATACCAGAGTGGCGCAAGTGTCCCTAGGTCAGGTAGAATTCCCCAAAGAGCAGCATGCCATCTCCATTTTTTATTTGGAAATATTGCAACTGGCCATAGTGCATGAGATAAAGTATCCATTTATAAAATATTTATAAAAAATTAATGCCGGTTAAATTTTTTATTTTTAAAATTATTTTTTGAAATAATTCTATAAAGATAATATGCCGAGTGGCTAGAATTTCCTTTATTAAACGGGGTAAACTCCCTACCGACCCCGTACTATGTCGCTTCACTCCATGTATGGGATAGGCTCCAGGATTTTTCCGTTTAAATAATTTACTCGTGGCCTCGGCCCACTTCGCTATATTGATGGTTAATCTCTCCCTTATGCCGAGGGGCAGAATCGGACTGCCGATCCCGCATTATTTTCGCTGATGCTCAATATTCGGGACAGGCTCCAGGATTTCAGTCCGGAGTTTATCCTGAAAAGACGAGATGCCTGGGGGCGGAATCGAACCACCGACGCAAGGATTTTCAGTCCTTCGCTCTACCCCTGAGCTACCCAGGCAAGAAGGTCTCGTCTTTTCAGGACCTCCCTGAGCCTGCCTGCCTGCAGGCTACCGAGTGATATTTTATTTATATGTCATTATGAATATCTTCACCTTCTTTGTAATGATTTAGCATATGACATTCATCTGCTGTTAATCCGCCATTTTTATTAATTAGATCTGTTGCTTTTATTTCCGCTTCTTCTTGGCGTTTTTTTATTTCATCTTGATCATCTGTTATGGGCCAAATATTAAATATCGGATACTCAGCCTTTAATTGTTCAAGACTTGTGATCGCAAACCCTTTTTTTTCGGGAGATTGTGGTGTTTCTGACATAAATTTATTATTAATAATTAATTAATGGTGGGCGATCCAGGAGTTGAACCTGGGACCTCGTCATTATCAGTGACCCCGCCACGCTGCTCATTTCATTCACAGCTAACGGGGCAGGCGCGCTTTCTCCCTTTGGTGGGCGATCCAGGAGTTGAACCTGGGACCTCGTCATTATCAGTGACGCGCTCTAACCAACTGAGCTAATCGCCCACCGAAGGGGGTTTTTATCCAAAAACATTTCTGCGCTCCTTGCCCCGCACCTGGAACGTAGCGAAGGTATGCGGGGTAACCAACTGAGCTAATCGCCCTTATTAAATAAAAAAACTACAGCCTATCTGGTAATTCTTGTTGTTATATTAACAATAATACCGAAAAAATCAAGTTGGCTGTAGATTCATAGATTGACAACCAAAAAGCAATAAGAAAGAAACAACATCCAATCAGACTTAACTGATTACGACCTACTTTTTGGATATAAATATCCAAAAGTGATATCTCCTTAGAAAGGAGGTGATCCATCGACAGCTTCCGCTACCGATGCCTTGTTACGACTTCGCCCCTATCATCGGTCCTACCTTAGGCCCTACAGTATGTAGAGACTTTGGGTATTACCGACTCTCTTGGCGTGACGGGCGGTGTGTACAAAACCCGAGAACGTATTCACCGCGCCATAGCTGATGCGCGATTACTAGCGAGTCCAGCTTCATGAAGGCGAATTGCAGCCTTCAATCCGAACTGATGATAGTTTTGATGGGATTAGCTCCACCTTGCGGTTTGGCAGCCCATTGTACCATCCATTGTAGCACGTGTGTAGCCCAGGGTATCAAAGGACCATGCTGACTTGACGTCATCCCCACCTTCCTCCTCGTTATCCGAGGCAGTTTGATATGATTAATTTAACATATCATAGGGGTTGCGCTCGTTAAAGGACTTAACCCGAAATCTCACGACACGAGCTGACGACAGCCATGCAGCACCTGACCTAGCACCCTCGAAGGAAGCCACGTTTCTGTGGCTGAGCAGCTAGGATTTCAAACCCTGGTAAGGTTCCTCGGTTATCGTCGAATTAAACCACATGCTCCACCGCTTGTGCGGGTTCCCGTCAATTCCTTTGAGTTTTAGCCTTGCGGCCGTACTCCCCAGGCGGGATACTTAATGCGTTAGCTTTTAAACCGACACTGGAAGGGTCGATACTCCCAATGCCTAGTATCCATAGTTTACGGCGTGGACTACACGGGTATCTAATCCGTTTCGCTACCCACGCTTTCGTTCATATAGTGTCAGGGTTATTCCAGTAGACTGCCTACGCTTTTGGTGTTCTTGCCGATATTAACGCATTTTACTACTACACCGGCAATTCCGTCTACCTCTCCTACCCTCAAGTTAAATAGTTTCCTCGGCGGTTCTGATGTTGAGCATCAGGATTTAACCGAAGACTTAAAAAACCACCTTTGAACTCTTTACGCCCAATAAATCCGGATAACGCTCGGGGCCTTCGTATTACCGCTGCTGCTGGCACGAAGTTAGCAGCCCCTTATTCCTGTGGTACCATCATTGATTTTTCCCACAGAAAAGTAGTTTACATCCCGAAAGACTTCTTCCTACACGCGGCGTCGCTCCCTCAGCCTTTCGGCCATTGGGGAAGATTCTTGACTGCAGCCTCCCGTAGGAGTCTGGGCAGTGTCTCAGTCCCAGTGAGACGGGTCATGCTCTCACACCCGCTAACCGTCATAGCCTTGGTGAGCTTTTACCTCACCAACAAGCTGATAGTACATAGGCTTCTCCCGAGGCGCCGGAACTTTAAGTGG
>JBDRPV010000112.1:0-8156 GCA_043826745.1 Parcubacteria group bacterium | reverse complement strand
TGGTTTAGTTATTTGGTATTGAACAACGCATTAGCCTACGTGGTAAAAAAGTCCAAATTTAAATTTTTCGAGAAGCTGGTTAATAGTAGTCATACTTTTTCTTTTATTGCTAAAAGTAAATAATTAACCATGTCTAGAGAAGAATCACTAGATCTACAAAGAGAAACTCTCTCTACCGAAGCAAAAGCACTTTTTGATGTTTTGAATAAAGTGGTAAATGAGAGAATGTTACCAGTTTGGGAATGTGATGGAGTAAAGACGATATTAGATAATTTAACTACCCGAGCTGATAGTTCTAATTTGTGGGAGTTAGTAGTTCAACCGCTGCAAGTTACTCTCGGGCAGATGAGAGTAAATGAAAAATTTTCTCGAGATATTAGGCAGACAGATCTGGCTGACAGATTAAAGGAGCTCATTGCAGAATTAGAGCAAACAATGGCCGATATTCGCAAAAGTAAGTAGTTTTATTATATGCAAAATCCCATCTGTCTTTCCACTGGGTCTGTTTATAAATTTGCGTCTGATTCTAACGAGCGCATCGCCAAAGTTCGGGAATTTAATCCTGATGGAATATTTGCGGCAAGTTTAAGTTTTAATTATCAAGACTCGCTCTTTGCCGGCGAGATCTTTTTTTATTTGTGGGGTGTTACTTGGGAAATATTTTTGGGCTAACTGTGTAATATCCTCAACCACTAGAGGATCGATCTCGAGAACAATTAATCCCGGCGACTTGAGATAGTTACAGGCTTGCGCCAATAACTTTTGATAATATTTCAATCCATCGGATCCAGCAAATAGAGCTTGGTGCGGTTCGTGATCGATGACCTCTGGTTTTATTTCATCAGCCCTCTCTTGAGCCAAATAGGGAGGATTGGAAACAATAATATCAACTTTTTCTGGTAACAGTTCCAGCAAATTACCTCGCAAAAGCGTAACTTGTTTTTGCACTTTATGTCCGGCGATGTTAGTTTTAGCAACTTCTAGCGCTTCTGGCGAAATATCAATCGCGTAAATTTCCGCTGCCGGTAAATTTTTCGCCAATGCCACCGCGATACATCCCGAACCGGTACCGATATCAGCAATAAATTTTTGTTGGGAGATGTTACCATATTTTTCGATAACTGTTTCAACTATCACCTCCGTATCTGGTCGGGGGATTAGTACTCTCTTGTCGACGTAGAAATCTAGACCGTAAAATTCTTTGTGCTT
Source organism: Parcubacteria group bacterium (assembly GCA_043826745.1). GTDB lineage: Bacteria > Patescibacteriota > JABMPQ01 > JABMPQ01 > JABMPQ01 > JABMPQ01. Next base: position 6,947 of record JBDRPV010000112.1, on the reverse strand, counting down.
GGTGATATAAGCTATTGGTTCATGTTTCTGTCGCCGGACAGTCAACTGCTGGTATTTTTCCAGCTGATTAGCCGTAAGATCCTGCCCCAACTGCCCATATAACTTTTCTTTAGAAATATCTAGCACAAAACACAAAAGCACCTCCGCGTCGAGAGCGGGGGAGTCGGAAACTACTTGAAGGGATTTTAATGCCTTTTGAAGTACCTTTTTAATAGTCATCGCCGTTAATCAAAATAAGGTTGATCATGGTTGGTGAGTGAACCCGGCCCCGATCTGATCGGGGCTAAGGTGAACAAACAAACCATGATCAACCTTACACCACCTACCCTATCCAGTAAGTATTCACAAACATCGTAATAAAAAGCGCGGAGAGCATGGAGCAAAGGGTGATAGTAGCGTAATTGAGAGTTTGGTGGCGTCCCCATTTAGCTAAAAGAATGAAGGCAGGGAAGAGCGCCAAGGTAAACCGACTCATACTCATAAAAGTGCCGGTGACAGCGGGGATCAATAAATAAAGCAACATGTATAGACCATACGAACGGCGATAAGAAACCAGCACCACAATTGACAAAGCGGCAAAAACGATAAAAAAGATAAAATCGAGCGAGTGGGTTAGATAAAGAGCGAAATTTTCCTGTTGAGGATTTATCAGAGTGTTGAAATAACGTGAAATCGTATTCCAGAAATGGGAAAAGGAAATAACAGTTTGTCGGTTCCAGGCATCTTGAGCAAAGGCGAAGAGATAAGGATTATCAAATTTATAATAGAGATAATACATGTAAAGGCCGAGCCCACCCGGGATAAGCAGTAAATTAAGGGAGCTGGCTTTTATTTTGAGAGGGTTAAATCCGCGTTGTTCTAAATATTCCACTAAGAGAATGCCGAGCATAATAATGCCAGCCGGACGAGTAAGACTAGCTAGCATACTCCAGACGGAAGCCGCGTACCATTGACCCCGACGAGCGTGGTAGAAGCTAGCTACGACAGTGAGGAGGAAAAGTGATTCGGAATAAATCGAGGCCAGAAAGATAGAAGTGGGGAAAATTAACATATACAAAACTGAGCGCAGGGCGGTGCGTTGGCCGATTTCTGCTTTCACCAAATAGAAGAGATAGAAACAAGTAGCCAGGGTGCAAAGACTAGAAACGATCACTCCGGCCAAGGCGTATTGGTTATTAGTGATAAAAGAAAAAAGCCTAATTAATTGTGGATAGAGTGGGAAAAATACCACACTCGACCATTCTTTGGGAGCCGTCCACTGGTAACCATTTTCAGCGATGCTAAGATACCAACCGGAGTCCCAGCGCGCCCAATACTGTAAATACGAAGGGATTTTATCTAGCCAACTCTGGCCAGCGTCAGTTGACCAACTGTAAGCTGGATCGCCAGTTAAGCCCAATCGCCCTTTGGCGAGAAAGGCAATAACCCAGATGATCAAGCGCCAGGCGGTGAATAGGCCGAGAATAGATAAAACTTCGTGCCAGTTGATTCTCTGTTTTTTCGCCGGCTTATCTGGCCGAGGCGATTTCTGGTCAACTTTAACGACGCCTGACCTAGTTTTTTCCCTAATGATGTCCATTTTAACTCTGGGCTAATTTTTGCTGCTGATCTTCTTCGGTCAACTTGTCTATCATTATAGCAAGATTTCCGTCTAATACCTCGGAGATATTCTTAATGCTGAACTTAATGCGGTGGTCGGTAATACGATCTTGAGGGTAATTATAAGTTCGGATTTTTTCGCTGCGGTCACCACTGCCAACTTGAGTACTACGGGCGTCACCACGTTCTTTTCTTTGTCGTTCTTGTTCTTCATAAAGGAGCCGGGAGCGTAAAACTTTCATCGCTTTATCCCGATTTTTGTGCTGTGACTTTTCGTCCTGGCAAGAGACAACTACACCGGAGGGCTTATGAGTAATGCGGATAGCCGAATCAGTGGTGTTTACACTTTGTCCGCCGGGGCCAGAGGAGCGAAAGGTGTCAACTTCCAAGTCTTTAGGGTCAAGCTCAATGTCAACTTCTTCCGCTTCTGGCAACACGGCCACGGTTGCGGCCGAAGTGTGAATACGACCACTTTTTTCTGTTTCTGGTACGCGCTGCACCCGGTGAACACCACTTTCGTATTTGAGTCGTTTATATGCGTCATTACCCTTGATGGCGAAAATCACTTCTTTAAATCCGCCGATGCCAGTTCGACTAGAACTCATTAATTCGAGGCGCAATCTATTTTGCTCGGCATAACGGGAGTACATGCGATAGAGATTAGCGGCGAAAAGAGCCGCTTCTTCACCTCCCACCCCGGCGCGGATTTCCATAATAACGTTTTTACTATCATTAGGATCTTGGGGAAGGAGAGCGACCTGTAATTTATCTTCCAGTTCGGTTTTTTGCGCCTGTAGTCCAGCTAACTCTTCTTCGGCCATGGCGATGAGGTCGGAGTCGTTTTCGGAAGCAATAATTTTTTCGTCTTCGGCAATGTTCTCCAATACACCCCGATAATCTTTGCCCAGATGCACTGTATCCTCGAGGGCAGCTTGGCGTTGGGAAAATTCTTTCAGTTTTTGCGGATCAGAAGAGATCTCAGGTTGGCTGAGTTGGTTGGAAATATCTTGGTATTCTTTCTCTAAGCGGGCTAATTTTTCTAGCATATATGTTATTAAAGCACAAAATCACTGTATACAGCAAATAAAAATCAGAGCCTCAGAGCTCCGATTTTATTGAATGATATAATAGCTAACTATCTTTTTTCTTAGCCTTGGCTTTTTCCTTTGGCGGTGCTTGTTTCTTCGGTTTGGCGACCTCACCCTTTTTTTTATCAGCTTTTATTATTTTCCCCTGGTTCTTTTCAGTAGCTGGTTTTTTCTTAGGCTTCTTAGCAGCGCTCATCTTAGCGGCTTTATCCTGCATTGCCTTGAAGCGATCTACTCGACCGGCGGTATCAACAAATTTTTGCTTGCCAGTATAAAAAGGATGACATAGCGAACAAACTTCCACGTTTATTTTGTCAACAGTGGAACCGGTTTTAAAAGTATTGCCACAGGCGCAAGTGACGGTTGCCTGGCCGTATTTAGGGTGGATCTTTGGTTTCATGACGTTGTTTCGTTTCTTAAATACATGTAAAGAAATTGTAGTCCTTTTTTCGCGGGGAGGCAAGGGGTTTTATCGCTATTTTATCTTCTTCACCATATATTCCTCCCGTAGCCGATATCCCGCTTTTCGGTAATAATCTCGCACGCCTATTCCAGAAATAACAGTCATTTTGCCTAGTCCAAATTCTCGCCGGGCGACTTTTTCTGTTTCCTGCACTAGTTTTTTCCCCAATCCAGCGTGTTGTACTGCCCCCTTTTTCTTGGTGGCGACGGGGATTAATTGACCATATGAGTGGACTTCGCGAATCAGAGCCGAACCTTCGAGCACAGGCAAAAAGTGTTTTTGGCCGGAAAAATGTTGCGAAGGAACCCGCAAACGCAAAAAAGCCAATATTTTATCATTTTTTACGTCTTCAAATGATAGAAAGATCTCGCGTCCGCCCGAGGCAGCATAATCGTGTCGTATCAATTTTATGTCGCCAGGCTGGTAATCTTGTCCCTTTATTTCTCGACAGCGGATACACTGACACTTCACTTTTTCTGCGGCCATCTTTTTTTGCACATTCTGCCGAATATTAGAAATCTTGTTGCCAGCGATAATATCCTGAGCGGGAATATCACGCCCAAGTCGCATAATGCGTACGTAGGGGGGGATTATCGTTTTTATTTTGGCCAATAGATCGATGAGCTGCTTGTCTGAGTATGGTTTATATTTACCTTGCCTGTACATTTTTGCCAGCTCACTGTCACGAGTGAGTACGCAAGGATAAATTTTTAACATGTCGGGTTGGAAATCAGGGCTAGAAAATATTTGCTTAAACGTTTTCAAATCTCGCGCTGGTGTGCTGCCGGGCAAATTAGGCATTAAATGGTAGTTGATTTTGCAGCCAGCGTCTTTGAGTAATTGTGTGGCTCGAATGGTCTCAGCTACGTCATGCCCACGCTTAGTCTGGCGTAAAATATTATCATCAGTACTTTGTACACCAAGCTCAACCCGCGTCACTCCTAATCGGCGCAGGCGAACAATTTCTGACTCGTCAATCAAGTCCGGTCGAGTTTCGATGGTGATACCAATAATGCGCTGCCGCGCTTTTTCGTTGCGCCTTTTTTCTGCCGCCAAGCAAATATATGTTTTTGGTAGCTCAAAACTTTTAATTTTCCGTAAGGCTGCCTCCGTTTTTGCTTTGGAATTTTTAATTTTCTCCCTTGGTTTACCACCTGCCTGCCGGCCGGCAAGGCTTGTAACTTCAAACTTAAAATCGTTACAGGCTTTAAAACACCGCGCCACAAATTGACTCTGATATTTTTCGGGCAAGGACGAAAAAGACCCTCCTAAAATTATCAATTCTATTTTATCCGTTGAATGTCCGGTAATATTCAACGAATTTAGTCGGGCGGTTACTTGTTTATAGGGCTCAAAGCCAGTCAAAATAGCGCGCATCACGGCTGGTTCATCAGAAAAATAGCTTTTGGGCATTTTTTTCTCTGTCGGGCAATAGACACACTGGCCAGGACAAGGATGCGGTTTGGTCAGCACTGAAACAGAAGCAATTCCCGACAGGGTGCGCGCTTTCTGCTTTTTCAATAAATGTTCTAGCGATGGGCTAGGTTTGATCTTTTTCGCTTTGACTAACTGCCGATAACACTCTAGAATTTCTATATTAGAAGGACAAGCGGGGTCGTGCTTAGCCGCCCAACGATGTTTGAGAGATTCGAGGGATTTGATGTCAAGCTCAGGAAGCTGGAGAGCCTGTTTTACTAGTCGGTTGATAGGTTTCATAATAAATTTTTGCAAGGGGTTAATGTTGTTCTTTTTCGCAGCTGTGGGTGTCTGAGGAGTCATCCCGGTCTATCCGGGAGGACGACGAGTTCCACAGCCAGAAAAATAATAATATTAAGCTCTTGCAGATTTAAATTGACTTCCGCCATAATATATCAAGGTGACTGATAAAGCAAAGTATAAAGAAGATCTCAAAAAAAACATAGCGCAAACCGTCGAAAAGTCTCTAGTGGGTAGAGATAAAATCGCGGTTGCTTTTTCGGGTGGGGTGGATAGCACACTGTTGGCAAAAGTGTGTCAGGATTTGGGCAAAGAGGTGACTTTACTGACCATCGGCTTTCCCGGAGCGAGTGATATTGAGTGGGCGGAGCGTGTGGCCGAGGAGTTAAATCTTCCGTTGGCAGTGAAAGAGCTGAGTAAAGAAGATCTCGAGCAAGGGATTAAGGAGCTTGGTAGCAAGATTGATTTTCCGGGCGTGCGGGATTTTGAAATAGCTTTGTCTTTGTATATTGTGTTTAAATTTGTTGTTGAGCAAGGGTTCAGAATAGTTTTAACTGCTACGGGTCTCGATGCTTTGTTTTGTGGTTTTGATAAGACGCGTCGGATTTTACAGGAGCAGGGGAGAAGTGAACTTGATAAATTAAATAAGACGGTCATTGATCATGCCCGAGCTACTGAAAAAACTTTTGCTGATTTGGCGTCTGGCTTGGGTATTGAGAAGATCAACCCCTTTATGGATGCTGATTTTGTCGAGTTTGTGCAAAAAATTCCCACTGAACTAAAAGTTATTGATGAGCATGATCGCGTACGCAAGCATATTTTGCGCGAGGTGGCGATTGAGTTGGACACACCGGAATCAGCTGCGATGCGACCGAAGAAAGCCATTCAGTATAGTACGCGGATAGATCGGGTGATTAAGAAGATGGCACAAGCAGCCGGTAGCGATAGAGAGGAATATATTGTGTCTATCGTCTAATTTATTGCTTTTCCCCTCCTTTATGCTATAGTCTCTTTAGTTTTCATTTAAAATGAAATGTATGTTTACGCAAATATTTATCGGTTTACTGGGTATTAGCCTAGGTTTGCTGTTTTCTATTAAAAGCGAATGGCTTTTGCATAATGTGGGTCGGATTGCTTCGATAGAGCGATATCTGGGAACTTTTGGTGGTAGCCGCTTGTTTTATCAACTTCTGGGAGTTTTGATGATTATTTTTTCCACCTTGTATATGACTGGTTTTCTCCAGAAAGGGATAATCGGATTATTTAAGCGAGTTTTTGGAGTAGAATAAATTGTCTGGGCCCGTAGCTCACTTGGCTAGAGCGCCTGTTTTGCACACAGGAGGTAAGGAGTTCGACTCTCCTCGGGTCCATGTAAAAATATTAGAGCGTCCCGGTTATACCGGAAAGGTAAGGAGTTCCTTGCCCGCTATGCCTCGCGGCTAGCGATGGCAGGCGGGGACTCTCCTGCGGTCCAGATAAGTAAATAATTAATTTAATAAAAATGGAGAACAAAATGGAGGTAGTCCAAGAAAAAAAATCTGGTGCTTGGAAAGTGGTTCTAGCAATTTTTCTAACCACTATTATTATCGGTGGGGCAGCGGGTGCCGGTGCATTTTTCTGGCAGCAGATGGAAATTGATAACCAGAAGTCGGATAAGGATCAGCTTGGTAAAGATAAAGAGAGCTTGTCTGAGAAAGTCACTAGTTTGGAGAGTGATGTGACAAACTATAAAACTACCGAAGAGGCCGCTACTAAGAAGAGTTCAGAATTATTCCCTGGAGCTTTATGGCTTGATGCTTATAAAGATACTTCTTGTCTTGGCGACACTTTTATCAATGGAGTGGTACGTAGTAATAAAGACAAAAATATTACATATTTTGCCACTTCGACCACCTCTTTTCAAGGCGAACTAACTGACTCGACTTGTGTTGCTAGTGGTATTGAAGAGGTTAATTATAAAAATTCTATCACTAAAGTATATTCACAAAAGTATGCTACTGACGTAGATACTCTTAGCAGCGACGAAACAGAAGAAATATTTTCTTCGGAGAGAGAAAGCCAAATGTATCAGCTTATTGGCA
>JBDRPV010000111.1:0-3785 GCA_043826745.1 Parcubacteria group bacterium | reverse complement strand
GCTCTGAAACTTGGCCGGCTTCAAGGGGAGATTCTGGTAAGCACCCAAGCGGGACATTACAAACGACCCGCAGCCACCGAGAGTTGCGATCAGAGAAAACAGAACCACCATATTGGTACCATGCTTGAACATGGAAATCCTCCTAGTTGAAGTTGCAAACAGAATTCTTGAGCTTTACATCATACTATACATTGACTTATATGTCAATATACTTTGTAGTAAGAAAAAACAGGGTTTTCCCTGTTTCGGAGGATAAAAAAAGAGCCTTCAGCGAAGATGCCGAAAGGCTCAGGTGGGTCGAAAAGGTTCAGATGTATGTGTGGAAGGGGCGATCAGTTGCCAGCTCTAGTCGTCGTCCACCCAGATCGTGGTGGTACGGCCGGACGGCGCCATCCAGACCTCGGGACTGGGGCCGACGGCGACCACGCGGCGGCGGCTCTTGCGAGGCGCGGGACGACGGGCGGCGGGGCGGCGGGAGCGGTTGACGACTATCAACGGCGACTCCTGGTAGGTCATTGGCGCGGCGGCGGGAGCGGGACGGCGGGACGGGGCGGCGGCGGGGGCGCGGGGGCCCTTGTGGATGTGCACGATTGCCGTGCGATCGCCACGTTTTACCGTGGTAGTCTCGATCTTGCCTTTACCCTTGCCCTTCTTGCCCTTGCGCTTGCCGTAGCAGCCGATGCGCAGGTGGGCGCCGTACGTCCGAGCCAGCTTCCGGTCTCCCTTGAAGGTGTACTTGAGGGTCGGGCGCCTGGACTCGATGACGTAGGCGGCCGTCTTGATCGTGCTGACCACTGCCTTGTCGACGCAGGCGACCTTCAGAGTGAGGTCCTTACAGACCACGAAGACCCGCTGGCCGGACTCGGCCTTGCCCTGCTTCCCGTGGATCATCTTCATCCCGATCCGCGGGTCCTTGTTGTTGGCCGTCCAGTAGAGCTCCCCCGCCGTGCACTTGGCGGTGATCATCACCGGCTTCTCGTAGGAGCCCGGGCGGGCACCCATCATGGTTGGCTGGGCGTGAACGACGCCCGCGCTGATCAGCATCGCGCTGATCACTGCCAAAACACTCAACTTCTGGATCTTGCGCATTCTTTCCTCCTGTGCGCTAAGGATTTTGCCCAGCTTCCGCGTGGGCGCATTTTTGACCTTCTTTGGTCCGTGATTCAAGCAGAAGCTAATCTTGAGCTCTATTGCAGACTACCATTGTTACTTTAGCGAACCCCATTCCGATGAGGTGAGTCAAAGTAATAATGGTAATCTGCAACTCCCTTTTAGCTGCTCCTTGAACCACAGACCGTATTCCACACACATATTATTAAAGAACAGTAAAGTTTTTCGTCATCCTGAACGCAATGAAGGATCCCGAGATTCTTCACTTCGCTCAGAATGACAACTGTTATAAGCATAACGTCATACATTAGCATAATTAGCAATTCATGTCAAGACATTTTGTAGGGAAATTGTCAAATATGCCCCCTTGGATTATTGGGCTTAAAATAAGGTTAAGACGGATGTTCGCTGGCAGCAAAGCCTAGTAACCATACTACTAAATACTAAAACGTGAAAGATTCCGGACTTCGCAAATAAAAAACCCCGACCGACATGCATCGCTGCGCGTGGTGGGGTTCGATCGGACAAAGAACTTGAGAGTTGCTACCAGATTTCGTCTGGTGGAGGAGTGGGCTCCTCTTTTTTCCGCGGCTTGGGCTTGGCCGGGGGCTCGGGCTCGTCCTTGGTCTCATCTTCGGCGGGCGCAGGCGGATCGGGATCGGCTGGCTTTTCAGCGGCAGGCGGATCTTTCGCAGCAGGCGGAGCAGAGTCGCTCGGCTCTTCGGCAGCAGGTGGAGCTGGATCACTCGAGGTAGTAGGCGCAGCGGGTCTAGGTTGCTCAGGCTCGGACTCATCCGTAGCCTTAGCTTTACCATCGTCGGAGCCCTTCCTCTGCCTCTGCCGTTGCCGGAGCTTAATGATGGCCCTATCCCACCACCTTACACTTGAATAGTGTTGCTGCTCGTAGTCAATCTCCCGCATCATTTTCAAATCGCCATCGGCCTCAGCTCGCTTAAAAGCAATATCCAGACTGTCCAAAATATCGTCCGGAGACAGCTTTAACGGCCACCACTCCCACTCAACGACCTGCTGCCGGGAAAGTACCGCCTTGTACTTTCCCTTATCGCCTGTCTGGGCATAAGCGGTCATGCCATTCCTGAAAGCCCGCAATGAAAGGTAATAGGAGGTGAGGCGATACCCCATCGTGAGCAGAGGAATCAAAACGATGAGGAAAATAATTGGGTAACCCCACTTGTATAGACGGCTTCTTGCCATTTCCTCGGGATTTCGACGATCGCGAATAATCTCACTCGAGATAGCCGCGAAGATCGTGCCGAATGCCAAAACGAGAACCTCCAGACCAACACAAGCAGCCCAACCTCCCAGTCCCCCTACGACATACGCGTTGTAAGTCGCCGAGATGACGAAGAACAGACATATCATACCATTGAGAACCAGTCCATACCGTGTGTACCGGTCATTTCCATATACTTTCATGCTATCTCCCAAGCCTGATTTTCGCAGGCGTTTGTTTGTGATCAGAGCAAAATAGCTTTGTCATTAGCAATTTTGTTCCAATCACAAACTTAGCCTCTTATTGGTGATCTTTGCCCTCTATATATAAAAAGAGCCGCCAGTTTACTGACTCCACACGATAACATATTATATTGTATGTGTCAATCTTTTTTTGGGGCGGGCAATCTTCACGTACATTTGGCGGTTTCGGCTACACTAGCCGAGATTATTTACCAGGGCTTGTCTGTAATAAATACTTTCTCGCTACTTGAGGAAAAAGGTCACTAAGATTTTCGATAATCTCGATCTCTTCTTCGTTTTCTAAAAATGGGTAAACATCTTTGACAATCACAGCAATATCAATCTTTTTGATTTCCCCTTGTAAATAATCAACCAAAGTGGCTTGATCATTAATAGCAAAATTGAATTCTCGCAGTAGCTTGAAATTAGGCGTAATTTTGTGATTTAAGTACCAGACCAGATCATAAAAATCACGTCCCTTATAATATCCGCGATTAAAACAAGCATTGATTTTCCCCGCCATCAAGCTAGGCAAATCTGCATTTTTAATCACAAAATTATAACCATATTTAGCAATGATATTTGTTTCATTGTTGTAATTTTGCGGAGGCTGAGAGTCAATTTCCAGTTTAATTGAAAGTTTTTCATTTTTATGAGGAAAAATCTTGTATTTGTCTAAAACGTCAGAAATTCTAATAAATCCCTTATAAACTACCTTCTCATCTTTGCCTTTGATATCAACTTTAAAACCTAATTGTGTCAATTCAGTTTCTAGATAATCTAACATTTCGGAAAATTTGAATTTTTTCGACGTCAAATTAAAATCTAAATCTTCGGAAAAACGAGCTAGATCATAACAAATCCGTAAACAAGTTCCCCCCATAAAAGATACTGTTTGGTTAAACTTAGAGCCGTAAATTAATTTTAAGATCAACGTTTGGAAGTATTCTCGCATGAAATTCTTTTTCTGCTCCGGCTCAACTTTATTAAGATGTTTTTCAAGCAAGTTCGTCATATTTTTTTAATAATTTAGTAATTTCCATGATCTTGGCCTTGCCAGTAGCACGAGCATATTTATACAACCTTGTCTGACGCAAAGTTTTTACGTTTTGTAAACGCAACGTCTGTAAGTACGGGATGGTCGGCTCTACATTTCTAAGATTAATATACAAATAGTCAATTAGTGCTTTTTCTTTATC
>JBDRPV010000110.1:0-10083 GCA_043826745.1 Parcubacteria group bacterium | reverse complement strand
GTTTTCACTTCTGAATCAGTTCCTGAGGGACATCCCGATAAAATGCCTGACCCAATAGCTGATGCTGTTTTAGATGCTATTTATAAACAAGATCCTCAGGGAAGAGTAGCTTGCGAAACTTTATTAACCACCGGCTTGATTGTGGTAGCCGGGGAGATTACCACTTCCTGCTACGTTGATATCCAGAAAATTGCGCGCGAGACCGTCAAAGAAATTGGCTATGATGATCCCGCTTACGGCTTTGACTATGAAGGTTGTGGGGTAATGGTTAGTATTGACGAGCAAAGTCCAGATATTTCCCAGGGGGTATCACAAAAAGATGCCAAAAAACAAGGGGCGGGGGATCAAGGGTTAATGTTCGGCTACGCTACCAATGAAACCCCCGAATATATGCCTTTGCCCGCAATTTTATCGCATAAATTAGCTAAGCGGTTGGCGGATGTTCGTAAAAAGAAAATATTACCTTACTTGCGTCCCGATGGTAAATCGGCGGTGGCGGTAGAATACGTTAACGGAAAACCAAAAAGTATCAAGTCAGTGGTGATCGCCACTCAGCACGCCCCCAATATCCCCTTAGCCAAAATTAGAAAAGATGTTAGAGAAAAAGTAATCAAGCCTGTCTGTCAAAAATGGCTGACAGGCCAAACCAAATACTTTATCAACGGTACTGGTAAATTTATCAAAGGTGGTCCACCCGCTGATACTGGCTTGACTGGTCGCAAAATAATCGTTGATACCTATGGTGGGCATGGTAGTCACGGTGGCGGTTGCTTTTCTGGTAAAGATCCGTCAAAGGTAGATCGTTCCGGTTCCTACGCTGCTCGCTACGTTGCAAAAAATATCGTGGCAGCAAAATTAGCTGATAAATGCGAAGTGCAAATTGCTTATGTGATTGGTATTGCCGAGCCAATTTCAGTGTTAGTTAACACTTACGGCACCGCTAAAATACCGGAAGAAAAAATTGCCCGCTTAGTAGAGAAACACTTCGATCTCACTCCTTATGGTATTATTAAAATGCTTGATTTGCGTCGTCCGATCTATAAAAAGACAGCTGCCTACGGACATTTTGGGCGCAACGAACCAGAGTTTACTTGGGAAAGAACAAATAAGGCTAAAATTTTACGGAAAGCATTAAAGCTTTGACAGATAATAAATAATCTATCATCTGTTATCTAGTATCTGTAATCTATAATCTAATATCCTATGAATATAGTTGTCGTCGGCACTGGTTATGTCGGCCTGGTAGCTGGCGCCTGTCTCGCTAAAATAGGTCATCAAGCTACTTGTGTAGACATTGATGAGGAAAAAATAAAAAATCTTAAAGAGGGTAAAATTCCTATCTATGAACCTGGTCTGAGTAAAGTGGTAAAAGCAGAGGTAGCTAGTAAAAGGTTGTCTTTTTCCACTTCCCTTAAGGATGTTCTCGATCAAGCCGAGGTGGTTTTTGTTGCAGTCGGTACCCCAATGCGGCGCGATGGCAAGGCTGATCTGCAGTATGTGGAGGCAGTGGCTGAAGAAATAGGGCAAAATATCAAAGGCTACAAAGTTATTGTTAATAAGAGTACCGTGCCAGTTGGGACAGGCAAGGAAGTGACTGATATTATTGCTAAGTATTATAAGGGAGATTTTGACGTGGTTTCCAATCCGGAATTTTTGCGTGAAGGTTCAGCCGTCGAAGATTTTATGAAACCAGATCGAATTGTAATTGGGGCTGGAAGCAATAAAGCTCGCGATGTTATGCTCGAGGTATATGAACCACTGGATTACAAAAAGATTACTGTCTCGGTCGAAAGCGCGGAGATGATTAAATATGCTAGTAATGCTTTCTTGGCCACCAAGATCTCATTTATTAATGAAATAGCTAATATTTGCGATATTGTGGATGCAGACGTCGAAGATGTAGCGCGCGGAATGGGGCTAGATAATCGCATTGGGCCGAAGTTTTTAAAGGCGGGAATCGGATACGGCGGGAGTTGTTTTCCCAAAGACGTTAATGCTCTCAACCAAATCGCTGGTACTTCTGGTTATGACTTTAAATTATTAAAAGCTGTTATCGAAGTTAATATCAAACAGCGCCTGCTGGTTATTGATAAATTAGAAGAGCTTCTTGACCAAATAAAGGATCAACCTATTTGCGTTTTAGGCTTAGCTTTTAAAGCCAATACGGACGATATCAGAGAATCAGCCGCCGTTGATATTATCCGAACATTGACTGGCTTGGGAGCTAGTATTAGCACTTACGACCCAGAGGCAGCTGAGCAAGCCAAAGAAATAATGAACGGGGGAGTAAAATTCTTTGACGATCCCTACGAAGCCATTAAAGATGCTAAAGCTTTAGTGGTGGCTACTGAGTGGCCAGAATTTAAAAAATTAGATTATAAAAAAGTTGCTGGCCTAATGGCTAATCCTAAAATATTAATTGACGGCCGCAATATTCTGGAGCCAGAAGAAATGCGTAAATTAGGGTTTAAATATGTCGGAGTGGGGAGAGGTAAATTATAAGCATGAATGTTTTAGTCACTGGCGGCGCTGGCTTCGTCGGCAGTCAGACAATTAAAGAGTTATTAAAACGAGGCGATAAAGTCATCTGTGTTGATGATTTTAATGGTTTTAATAATCCGCTTTTAAAAGAAGATCGAATTAGAGATTTCCCAGCTGATAGCTTTAAACTTTATCGAGCTAATATCACGGATTTTAAAGTACTAAAAAATATTTTTGACTATAACGATATCGATCTTGTAATCCACTTAGCAGCTCGAGCGGGGGTAAGAAATTCTATCGCCGATCCGCGGCTTTATTCTGAGGTTAATGTCGCTGGAACTATTCATTTACTAGAGCTAGCCAAAAAACACGACATTAAGGACTTTGTTTTCGCTTCTTCGTCTTCAGTTTACGGCGGCAACAAAAAAGTGCCTTTTTCTGAAAAAGATGCCGTCGATTATCCGATTTCGCCTTACGCTACCACTAAACGCGCCGGGGAACTGTCCTGCCACACTTACCATCATTTATTTGACATGAATATTATTTGTTTACGCTTTTTCACTGTCTATGGCCCCTGGGGGCGGATGGATATGGCACCCTACAAATTCACTGATCTGATTGCCAACGATCAACCGATCGAGATGTACGGTGATGGCACCTCCGAGCGTGATTATACCTATATTGACGACATTGTTAGTGGTGTTTTAGCGGCTGCCAATTATGTTCAGCAAAATAATAAAGTGTTTGAAATTTGTAATCTCGGTAATTCTCAGACAATCCCCCTAAAAAAATTTATCGGCCTAATCAGCAAATATCTTGATAAAAAACCCAAAATTATTAAGCAGCCAATGCAACCCGGCGATATGAAAATTACTTACGCCGATATCTCTAAGGCCAAAAAACTCTTAGGCTATAATCCGCAAACTAGCATCGAAGAAGGCTTAAAAAATCTGGTGGAGTGGTATCAGAAGGAGGCGTTTGGAAAGTACTAAAACCTTGTTTTTGGGCTTTATCTCTCTATTTTATCTCCACTTTTACGCTTTTTGTCTTTTTTTATTTGAATATTCCGGAAAGCTAGGCGACTCTTGACAAATTGGTCATTGTTTACTAGAGTTTAACGATAGCCGAAAACGGCTAATGCACGTTTACAACTGAAAACACGCTGCCTAAGAGGTGGCCTAACGATATGAAACGGAGATTGAGATGACGAAAGAACAGGCCATAGAGGAACTGCTCCCCGCAGGGACAATCCTCGGGGAAACTTATCGAGTTGCAAGGAAAATCGGAGAAGGAGGGATGGGAGCCGTCCTTAAAGTTATGCATATAAGGCTCAACAAAGCTTTCGCCGCCAAGGTATTCTTGCCCAAATGGAGAATTTCTGCAGAGGCGGTAACCCGATTTAAACAAGAGGCGGAGTTTTCGGGGAGCTTAAAGCACCCCAACATTATCGAAGTCATCGACTTCAACAAAGCTAAAGTAGGTGAACACGAATTCACCTACATCATCATGGAGCTGCTCGAGGGAGAGAATCTGGCGGCCAGGATTGCGCGGGATACGTTGGATTACTATGTTGTGGGTGAAATTGTAAGGCAGGTAACGGCTGCCATGGCTCATGCTCATCTTGTGGAGAAGGACAAAAAGTGCATTGTCCACCGAGATCTCAAGCCGGAAAACATCTTCCTGACTAGGCACACGGGCGGGTTGACCGTCAAGGTGTTGGACTTTGGCATTTCCAAGCTGTTGGGTCAGCCAGCAGACACAGATGTAACCGGGGAGAGAGTATTGGGCAGTCCCAGCTACATGTCGCCAGAGCAGATCAATTCTAAGATGTCTGTCGATCATCGCTCGGACATCTTCTCTCTGGGGATAGTCATCTTTGAAATGCTTACCGGACAGTTGCCGTTCCCGGGAGATAACCTTCAGGAAGTCCTAAGTAGCATACTTATGGATGACACTCCTTCTCTGCGCGACTTTCAGTCCTGGATTACACCAGAGCTCGAGCAGGTGGTGCGACGGGCACTGGAAAAGAAACCGGAAGATCGCCAGCAATCCATGGAACAACTGGGTCAAGAGTTCGAACGGGCGCTCGACAGTCTGGAGGTAACTGCGGTCAGGGAAATACCGTTGCCAACTGATGGAAGCCCAGTTCCATCTACCACAAACGGTTCGTCTCCAAGGTTTTCCCAGACTTTGGGCTACGATGAGCTTCGACCTACACCTGCTGCCCCTGAATATCTTCCCCGCCAGAAAACTCCATCTGTAATCCCCGCCGGTATTCATGCTGCGACAACTGCTGATATACCAAGAGTGCATGTTGTTTCTCCAGAAGGGAGTTCGCCAGCACCAGCCGAGGATTCTGGCCATCATACGCCTTCGGCACGAATTCACCGCCTGATGATTGTATTGGGCGCAGTCGCGGCGGTCGCTCTGGCTCTACTTTTTTTTCTGGTTTCACTTAGCTCTCTCTTTAAGGGGGGAAGTGAAGCTCAGGTAAATAAGTTCCAGTCAGCAGCAACGGCCAAGGTGCAGCCAGAATCAAGGCGGACTCCAGACGCCAAGGTGGTGGTCACTGCGATCAAGCCGGATCCTCGACCTGACGCCAAGGTGACGGTGGCTGTAGCTAAGGTTCCGGCCAAACAGGTGAGACCGCTACCACGACCCAAGCCCCGGCCGAAACCCAAGGTCAGGCGGAAGGTGCGGCGGCTAAAACCGGTGCCGGCCAAAAAAGTTCTTGGCAGTTTGCGAGTGGTAACGATGAAGGGCGGCGAACCGTTTGGTGGAGCCAAAGTCTATCTCAGCGGTAGACATATCGGCTACACACCCTTAGTGAAAAATGATCTAAGGGTGGGAACCTACCGGGTCAAGGTAACATCCGGAGGAGCCACCAGGACAAAGAGGGTGACCATCGGCGCCAAAACCCGAGTCATCGTCGAATTCTAGCAACCATGTCCGCTTAATCCTACAGAGGCTCTGGGCGGACATTTTTTCCAAAAGGAGGAAATCATGCGCTGGCTAACAGCGATGTTGATGCTGGTGGCGTGTTTGCTGGGCTACATGCCATCAGTCGAAGCCGATAACAAAGCCCAAAAACTGTTCGACCAAGGAAAGAGATCTTACCTGATGGCAGACTTCGAAAAAGCTCAGGGCATTCTGTCCGAAGCAATCAAGAAGGCGCCCCCGGGCTCTGACCTCAAGGCACAGATCTACTATTACCTCGCGCTCTGTCACGGAGAGGCGGGAAAGGAGCTCGAAGCGACGGTAACGTTTGCTCGGGCTCTGGTCATCGATCCCGGCATCTGCCGCCAAAAGTCCATCAAGCAGAAATTTATCAAGCTCTGCCTGGACCAGCGGGGAAAGATGCAGGGGACTCTTTCGGTAAGAGCCAACCTTGAAGCCTCGATCCTGATCGCCGGCAAAGAAGTGGGCAAGGTGGGCAAGGTGCCGCGTTTGTTCAAGTTGCCGATCGGTGATCACCAGGTGGAGGTGAAAAGCCCCGATGGTCAACAGGTGCAGACGAAAAAGGTGACTGTCTACTCGCGGAAAGTGACGCGAGTGAGTTTCGTCTTTCGCCTGCCACCGACGCCAGCGCCAGCGAGTAAGCCGTCCACCCAAAGAGCGTCTGTCACGCCCAAGCCCGGTCCGAAAAAACCCCAGCGGAAGTCAAAGAGGATCTGGACGTGGGTGGCTGCTGGCACGGCCGTCGGGGCATTGGTAGCATTCTCGGTTCTGCAGGCCACCGCTAGAAGCAAGTTCGCTGACTGGGAAGACGGTGCGGCGCAAGCACACCGGACTGCTGCCGAAGCAAACCAACTCAACGAACTGGCTAGCGATATCGATCGCGAACAAACAGCTTCTTGGATCATGTTCGGGGTAGCCGGCGCGGCAGCGGTGGGAGCGGTCGTGTTGTTTTTCGCCGAAGGTGGTTCTACAGAATCGTCCGGGAAATCAGCTCCGTCCAAGAGGAGCAGGCTCCAGCTCCTTCCAGTGCTGGGGAAAAATCCAGGCGCCATGCTACGCCTCGAGTTCTGAGCGATGTACCTTGCACCAAGTTCCATCAAGCCAAGAAGTTGCTTTTACAGCATATAAACTTTTTGGCTTTTTTATTACTAGTAAAGTTGTTTAAAAACAACGCAAAAAGTAAGCTATTGGCTTACTTTTTTTGTAGGACGGATTTTCAGACTTACTCCAACTCCTAAAAGTAGTCAAATTTCAGTAAACGCTTAGAAATAAGCCCATTAGGCTTGATAAAAAAGAACTTATAATGTTAGAGTAAAAAGGTTTATTTGGAGCTTTTTAATCTTTTTGGTAAAAAAATATTAGAGATTTCTGAGTAAACCTGAACATTAAAATCCATTTCGAGCGTGTGAAACCACGTTTGAAATATTACCGAAACGAGGAGGAGCCATGAAAAGGACACAAATCGCGGTCATAATGATCGCACTGGCATGTACAGCCACTGGCTGCATAAATACCAGACAGCTGGATCCCATGTCCGACGACGGGTCTATTGTCGCCGATGGGACGGGACTGTCTGGAGATCAGCAGGTGGAGCCGCCCAAGCTGGATGGTGGCTGCGTCAAGAGCAATGGTGGAGTCGAGATCTGCGACGGTCAGGATAATGACTGCGATGGGCTGACGGACGACGTAAACCCCGTCACCCTACAGAACGACACTCAGAACTGTGGGAAGTGCGGGAACGTCTGCTCGCCGTACCCCTACGCCATTCCTGATTGCCTGACTGGCAATTGTGGGATTATCTGCGTCAGCCCCGACCGATTCAACGCCGACGGCAACATGCAGAATGGCTGCGAATGTCTGAAAACCGGCGAGGAGGTTTGCGGAAACGGCAAGGATGACGACTGCGACGGGAAGGTAGATGGCAGTCCGTGCTGGGATGAGGTGGTGAGCTACGACTTCTCCAAGACACCCGCTAGCACGCCCATGGTGGTCAAAAACACTGCCAACGGTGGTGGATATGACGGGTACGTCTTCGGCAAGGTGAGTTTTGGTCAGACCGGTTCCACCGCCAAGAATGCTGCTGCGTTCTCTGGTGGCTACATTCAGGTAGGGACTAGCGAAGGCAACTTCGACTCGTACGCGACGAAATACACCTTCTCGCTCTACTTTGAGAAGTTGTCGACCACTACCACGGGACCTCAGGTAGTGTTGGGCACTGGCTTCGGCTGCATGTCCCCAAAACGAGCTTGGTCTCTGAATGAGACCGCTGGCGTCCTGACGCTGACTTTCTCGAAGAATGGTACAGACCAACACTATCTGTACGATTCGACGAAAAAGGTGGTGGTCGGCAAGTGGTATCAGGTGGAGATCGTGATGAAAGGGGGCACAATCACGCTCACCGTCGACGGCAAGGATTGTGTTGCTGTTGGCTCCACCGTTTTCCAGACATCAAAACCCCTGCTCTTGAGCAAGAACACCTGCGCCCAACCCAGCCTGATGGGAAGATTGGCCGACTTCCAAATTCACACTTGGAAGTAGTAGACCTCCGCCTCTCGCACCCTTTCGCCCGCCGGTTGCTCGCTCACCTAGCAAGCACCGGCATTTTTTTATTAAAGCCGCAGAATACTCCCACTTTTTAAAGCAGGAGATGGAGACGGTGTCGTGGGTTAGAGACTGGTAGAACTCTTATTGGAAGATACTGCAGTCTTTAAACCGCGGTAGTTCATTTTCAAATGAAACTAGTTTATCAAAACAAAGTTAAAATATTATATTCGGGAAAATCCGTTATATTCCTTAGATTAAATCACTAATCCAGAAGTATGACAGATTCTTCAAGGTAGGACATTTCTATATTGCTCAGGTATGACATTATCATGTTGCTGTGGACAGACTGATACAAACCCTTGACAAAAGTGAGCTTGTAATGCTAAAATAAAAATGGTTTGCTGGGAGTTTTCTAATATTTTTAGAAAAAGATATTAGATAATTCCGAATAAACCCGAACATTAAAATCCGTCTTAAGCGTGTGAGGCCATGCTTGAGACATTACCGAAACGAGGAGAAACCCATGGAAAGGACAAGGGAAATTTCCGTCATTGGAATCTTTGTCATGGTTGCGGCCGTTGCTGGCTGCATGAAAACTAACCCCCAGTTCGCGACCGCGGATGGAGGACCGCCCATCGCTGATGGAGGTGGACTGCCAGCCGACCAGGTGGTGGTCCAGAAGGACGGGGGAATTCTCCCCGACCTACCAGTGATCCCGCCCGACCAGCAGATCGTTCTTGATCTGCCGAAAATCCCGCCCGACAACGGCCTACCGAAGCCCGACCAGCAGATCCCCCCCGACCAGATGCCACCAGACACGGTGGCCTGGGCCTGCGACCCCACCGTCACGCCGACCCAGCCCTGCTACACCGGTCCGATTGGGACGGCAGGTGTTGGAGAGTGTAAGAAGGGAATCCAGACTTGCGATCCGGTCAAGAAAGTCTGGGGATCCTGCACCGAAGTCAAGCCCACCACCGAGATCTGCGACGGCAAAGACAACGACTGCGATACCCAGACCGACGAGGACTTTGACCTGACCTCCGACGTCAAGAACTGCGGCAAGTGTGGGGCGGTATGCCAGTCATACCCCTATTCTACGCCGGAGTGCAAGTTGTCTACCTGTCAGATCGGCTGCACTTTCCCTCGCTTTGACGCCAATAAAATCGTGGCCGACGGTTGCGAATGCATCAAAACCGCGAATGAGGAAATTTGCGGCAACCTGATCGACGACGACTGCGACGGGAAGGTGGATGTTTCCCCCTGTATCGACGAAGTGGTCAGCTACGACTTCGCCCCACCCGGTACCGGTCCGTTCAAGAACCTCGGATCCGGAGGCACTGCTTACGATGGCTGGGTGATGCCAAGCAATCTGATCGGAATCGTCGCTGGTCCGAAGTCCACCCTCAACGCTGCCCACTTCAAGGGAAGCGAGTGGATCGAGGTTAAAGACGGTGGAGCGTTGGACAAGGAAAAGGTGCGGTATGAGTTTGACTTTCTTTGGGACGGGATTTCTGGTTCAAAGGGTCAGATTCTCCTCTCACGTGGTCTCTACTGTTCAACGCCAAGGGCATGGGATGTAGCCGTGGACAAGAACAGCAAGTTTATCTTGAGCTACTCACAGGACGGCAGCCAAGGGAAAAATGTCTCGTTCAAGAAAGCACTGAAGTCTGGGACATGGTACCACCCCGTACTCACGTTCGATGGAGGAACCGTAACTCTGGCCATGGCTGGAGAAACAGTGACGGCCAATAGCGTAAGAACCGGTCAGAAAAACCTGAAGCTGGGAAGCGGCTACTGCCCCTCTACTGATGTGAACGTCGAGTCTTTTAGAGGAAAGATCGCCAATTTTCAGGCCACAATCTGGAAATAGCCTCGGCGCAGTACCTTTTTGTGCTAAAATGACAGAGGTGACATGTCTGACGACATTGTCACAACTGTCTTTTTTTTAGGAATACATAATTACTAATATAAATCTATGAATAGTGAAATTAGTGCCGTAATAGTGTCATGGAATAAAAAGACGGAGCTATGTGAAAATCTACAGTCACTGGAATCCCAAAAGAGAAAGTTTGACGAAATAATAGTTGTTGATAATAATTC
>JBDRPV010000109.1:0-11567 GCA_043826745.1 Parcubacteria group bacterium | reverse complement strand
CTCCATTATTTGACTTTATCCTCCCCCTCAACTCTTCAAAAATCTCCCGCGACTTATCCCACCCCGCCTTAAAATGATCCTCCACCTCATATTTCTTCACCTCTCGGCTCACCTTATCAATCACTTTATTCTTAGTAATCGTTTTGATCGACTCCCGCGTCTCCGCCGGCTTCAATTGGTTATAGAAAACCGTCTGGTTATCATATTTTTTCACTTCCCACAGCTCAAGCGGCAAATCCTTGAAATTAATCGCGTTCTGCTGATAAGGCGTAAAAGAATTGGCCAAAAACATCACCTTCGATTGCGACCAGTCCACGTCATCCCGCTGCAGATTTCCCCGCATCTTCTCATTATATTCCAGAATAAAATCCGCCTTATTATTTAGCATCGAAGACAGATAAGCGTAGCCTTGATCAATAATGCTAAAGCTTTTATCTCGTTTATACTCAATTATCACAAAGGACTTTGTCTCGCTATCAAAGGCCAAAGTATCGATGATAAAATTCTGCAAGCGAAATTCTGACTTGACCATCTCTAGACCAAAAATAGCCGCCAGATTATCCTCTGTCAACTTCTGCAAATCCTTTCCCAAAGCGAAGGAGGTTTCTTTGATGGGGTTTAAGCTCGAATTTTTTATTTTAAATATCGGCATAATTTTTATTATTCCCCCTCATTCTACACCTCCCCCACCCTTTGGTCAACCGCTCGCATATCAAAAAAGCCCTTATTTAAAGGCTTTTACGACAATTCACACAAACTTTCCACATATTACCAACTTAAAAGTCTATTTTCTTTTTCATCATAATCTGCTATAGTTTAGTTAGTGATAAGTCCTGCGTTAAGGGTCTATGGTGCTTCGCCACATCGTGGTTTAATGAGCCATAGCATAACAACTTAGCCAGGCGCACTCCCCGCAAGGGGTTTTTTTATTTAAGATACAAATCATCAAAAGCTATTTTATCTTTAAATACATTAAACCAGGTTCGATCATCATGCTCATATTTGCGATGTATCCCCCAAGTAAACACATCAACTGCTTGCAGTCCGCCAATCTTTTTTGAATCTTCATGGTAAATATCAAAAGGGGTCTTTGGCGAAATTCTACCTTTGAGCTGATCAATAATATATCGATTAAATTCTCTAATACCCTTTTTACCTTTGCTTTTATCAATTGTCAGAATAATTCTTTTCCCGACAGATTTTTCGAAAGGAATATTATCAAAAACTTGCCTGGCAATAAAATTATAAACGCGAGATTTATCTTGAGATAATTCTTCATACACCCTCACCTTGTTCAAAGTTATCGCGTATATTGCAAATTTTGTATCTTTCAACTGACGAAAAAAATAATCCTTAATCTCTAAAGTCGTCCTCTCTCCTTTTAACTCCTCGACAATTCTTTTCCTTTTAGAGCTCGGATTTAATTTTCTTCTCAGCACCACCTTAACTGCTTTCTGGATTTTACGATTATTACCAATATTTTGTGTAGCCAAGACGGCCACCGTAAAAAACTTAGACGGTTTTTTATTTACAAAATCGAAACCTAGATCACCTGATTCATCCAAATACAAATACCACATAATTTTTTATGTTTATAATACGATTCCCACTTTCGTCTAAAAATATATAAGAGATAGCTTTCCCTCCAAAAAGCTATTTATTGATTAACGCTATCTAACTATAGCATCGGTGGCCTCAATTCCAATCATCATAATGTCCCCGCGTCATTATCAATTTGTCCCCAATCTCGCACCTACCCCACTTCCTCCCCGCCAAACCTTCACCAACCTCCCACCCTCCAGTCAATCAATTGCACATCAAAAAAGCCCTCAAATAAGGGCTTTCGGGGTTCATCCATATAAACCACAACTATCAAGTAATCTTTGTAATTAATCTAAATCTTGAGAAGACTTCAATCCTTTCACCTCATCATCGCTCCCTAAAAAATTCTCCTCCGAGATCACACTTCGCCCTATCTCCTTTTCCGTCTCTTTTCGAGCTTTGCCCGCCACTCCGCCACCACGCCTGGCAACTTTTTTATTAGCCGGCATCTTTTTTGGCTTTTCTTTTTTAGAAATTTCGGTGGTTACCTTTTCGCCCAGCATTGTAAAGATGAGTTCCAAATCGGTCATGTTATCACGCAAGTTTGCCTTAGATTTTTTCGAAATCCTTTTGATTTTCTTATATTCACTCGGTGTCATGCCAAAAGTGGCTTGGGAAATCTCCGCAGTCAAAATCGCGTAGTCTTCCCGGTGTTCAATGCCTCGCTCTTTCCATTCATCCGTCAAATTCTGACGAATCGCCATTCCCCGCAAGCGCTTATCAACCCAATCCTTAGGATAGCCTTTTTGTTCATATAATTTTTTCATGCGTTCCTGCGCCAATTCCGGATTCTCTATTTCATCTAACCGCTCTTTTCCCACTTGCGCCAACCATTGCTTGAACGGTTCAGCTTTCTGACTAGGGATTGATTGGATAATTCTAAAAATATTTTTTGTGTTCCCAGCAAGTATTTTCCTTTTTTTGCCTGTTTCAGTCAGCATTTCCACCTGGGGACAATTTGTCCCTAGGTAGGATCCCAACTCCTCATCTCTTTTACGAAGTTTTTTTAAATAATCCGTTGAATTGGTGCTTTCTGTCAACGCTCCCACAACGTCAACCACCGAATAATACCACTCATTCTTATGCCAAGATCGCCGAATTTTTCGGCTTTGGAAAAGAACTATTTTATTATTTTGTTCTGATTTATTTTTCTGCTGAGGCATAGAAAATTAAATAATTTCTAATTTTTCAAAATAAATTGTAGTGCGCAACTACATTATAGCACCAATAACGCTATCCTCAATCATAACAATATCCCCGCGTCATTATTAGCTTATCCCCAATCTATCATCTTGACAACCACCAAGCTGTGGTATAAAATTACCACAGTTGCTTCATTAATCAACATTTATGATTAAAAACTCAAAAAGCTTCGGCAAAATTTTAAAGAAATTAAGGATTGAACAAAACCTAAGTCTTCGAGAAATTTGCCAAAAAGTTAATTACGATGCCAGTAACTGGAGTAAAATAGAAAGAGGGGTACTCGCTCCTCCCACCGACAAGAAGGTTTTAGCCAAATGGGCAAAAGTTCTGGGCTTAGAAAATCATAGTCAAAACCAACGACAGTTTATCGACGAAGCACAGATTTCGCAGGGAATTATTCCTGAGGACGTCTTTGCTAGAAAAGATATTGTAAAATTCCTGCCAGCAGTTTTCCGCACCTTGCGCAACGAAAAACCAACGCAGCCGGAAATTGATCAATTAATAAAACTAATTAGAAACGCTTAGACAAATTAAATGGAGGGGCAAAATAATATTCAAGTTCCTTATATTGGGAATTTTGCAATAAAAAATAAAGCTGACAAATTTCGGACGGAGCATTGGGACAAAAAATTTACCAGTAAATATTGAGAAAATTATAGATGTCCATTTACGAATCGACATCATCCCTCTGCCCGACCTAGAAAAATTGTGTAATGCAGATGCTTTGATTACATCTGACTGGAAGTCTTTATATATTGATAAGGATCTATTCGAAGATGAAAGAAGACAAAATCGCCTGCGGTTTTCTCTAGCTCACGAGCTGGGACATTATATTTTACACCAAAAATTTTATAGTAATTTGGAAATAAATTCTCTCGAAGATTTTTACAATTACACTAGTCTAGCAAATGAACAATATGGCTATTTGGAGACTCAGGCTAATAAATTCGCGGGATACTTACTAGCTCCAAGAGATTTGCTGAAAATGAAATTCGATGCAGAACTAGAAATTTTTATTACCCAGCTGAAGAGAAATAGCCAAGATTCAAATAATTTCGACAAAGCTTTAATAAAATCCTACATTGCTAACCCCCTTGCCAAAAAGTTTGGCATTTCCCAACAAGCGATGGAAATTGTTTTGGCTGAAGTTGATATGTAATAAAAACTTATTAGGGATATCCTACCCCTCCTCCATCTCCAAGATCCGATCCACGCGAAAGGTTCTGTCCGCTCCCCGCTTCAGGCAATGCGCCTTCACGCCCATATACGACTTACCCTGATACTCCATCTCCCCTACCTGATAGGGCTCGATCACTCGCTCTGACTTGATATCATTGGCGCGCAGATAAGTCATTTTCAACTTCGCTTTTTTGGCAATCACCTTATCAATAAAACTCACCTTATCGGCCAGCGACATCCCTTCTTCCGACCGGTCATATTGAAATTGCGTCAGAAACCGCACAATCTTCCAGTCCATCCAGATATGGTTTTTTAAAATCGGCTTTTTCAGTACAATCCCTTCCAGGCTGCGACAACGACTCAGCGCCACGTAAGTCTGCCCGTGGGCAAATGTCCCTCGCCCAATATCGATTATCACTTTATCAAATGTCTTGCCCTGACTCTTGTGAATCGTCACCGACCAGGCCAAGCGCAGCGGATACTGGGTAAAAGAACCCAAAGTCCGCACGTCCAGCGCCCCTTTTTTAACATCAAAAAAATACTCGTACATATTCCAAGTATGCGGCTCGACCGAGACTATTTTGCTATCCGTCAGCTCTACTATCAAGACATCATACTCCGCCTTTTCACCTGGCTCGAGATCAATAATCGTCCCAATGCTGCCGTTTACCCAGCCGCCATCAGGATCATTATTGAGCAGCATGATCTGCGCGCCTTTTTTCACCTTCAGATCAAGCATCGTCGGCAAATGGCTATCGTTAAATTTACCATCTACCCGGCCCTGATAATATTTCTGCTTACTCTTGAGCTCGTTTAATTTGTGTCGATTGATAACGTCCGAGGCCTTATTGGTCGGGGTGAGCGTAATGTATTGATTACCAGAGAGAGACTCGATACCTGGTTGGTAGCGCTCATTGAGCACCTTCATATCCTTCTCCTCAACTGAGTTATTGCGGATTTTATTGAGCAGGTTGATAAATTTCTGATCCTTTTGCCGATAAATCTTTTCCAGCTCCACTAACTCTATTTGCAAATCAGCAAATATTTCGGCACTAAAAAAATACGGGCTCTTGTAATGGTTAGTAAAAAGATCGCGCTCTTCTTTGCCGGCGACAACTGGGGGCAATTGATAGAGGTCGCCAATGAAAATCATCTGCACGCCGCCAAAAGGCTCTTTTTTCTTGTTGCGGAATTTGCGCAGCGCCTGATCGATATAGTCCAAGAGATCTGCCCGCACCATCGAGACCTCATCAATCACGATCGTCTCTAGCTCTTTGAAGAGCTTTTTTCGCTTGGCCGAGAGCCGCTGCTTTTTGATTTCCTCCTGGGTGATCTGCGGTGGAAACTGAAAAAACGAATGGATCGTCTGCCCTTTGACATTTAACGCCGCCACACCGGTCGGAGCTAGCACCGCTACATTTTTCTCGGTACGTGAGCGAAAATATTCTAGCAGAGTCGACTTGCCCGTGCCCGCTTTGCCAGTAATAAAAGCGTGGGAGTCAGTATCTTCCATAATTTCCAGCGCTTGCTTAAATTGCTGGTTAATTTCTATTTTTGTCTTCGATTTTTTCTTGGGCATATCAATATTTTTTAATTCTCCCATCTGTGAGCCTTTGCGTCAATCAAAAAAGGAGCTCATTCGAAGCCCCTTTTTATCAACTAATCTCGCTCAAAACCCTCAGTCCGCAAAATCGATGCTGGTAATCACGCCACTATAGAATTCCCCACTAATAGACACATCGCTGGGCATAAGACCATTGGGATGAGAAAAGATAAAATAATAGCCGCCGTCCTGCCCCATTGACGTCCCGGCGAAAGGAGAATCCTTCACCTCATTCCACTGACTGACGGTATAAACGCTAATACGAAATATTTCGACTGTCCCCGTCGGACATTCAGAGGAATCATAACTGCTATCCGTTGTCTGATGACAATACACATAGGCAGCGGTCACTCCCTCAAGCGGTACAGCCTCTTTTTGCGTGATCTTCTTGGCCTTATCTTCGCCAACAGTGATCAAATAACTATAATCTTCGTTCTCAATCATGCCCTGATCTTTGTAATAATCAGCGTCCTTGGTAGTCGACTCAGATTTGTCGCTGCTGTCAGTGTCGCTGCTTGTATTGGTATTAGTTGAAGTGTTGGTGTTCACTTTGTCCAGCTCATCACTCACCTTAGCCGCTTCTTCCTGAAAATCCTCTAGCTCACCCATAAAATCCTTGGCCGAGTCAATCTTGTCACCGCTTTTCTCATACACCCAAAATCCGACGGCGGCTGAGACTAATAGGCCAGTCAAAAACAATACGCCCACTAACACCAAGCAGGAGCCCCACCATTTTACTTTTTTCACCAGCATAATGATGAAAGCTGCCAGGCCACCAGCAAAGACCAGAAAGGCCGCGATCCCCAGAAGAATGACTACAATCATTTTTTTGTGTTAATTTTTATATCTCTATGGTACATTTTCCCATCAAAAACCTCTAAAGTCAACTACCATACTCATACCCCTCGCCAATCTTCCACACTCCTCGCTCCCGAAAAGCGGGAATAGTTTGCCGGCGAGCAGCATTGGTCACGGCTGGAGCTGATAATCCCCTTTCTCTAATATATTCGGACAGCTTAATGATATTCTCGCCTCGCAAGTAGGTGTTTCTCTTATGCAACGATTCGATTAAAGCCAACGCAATTATTTTGCCCAGCGCTTTCGTGTTACCAGTATCACGAAAATGATCAAAAGCCTGATAATATCCGACTTTCTCTTTATTTCGAATAATAATACTAGGAAAACCAAAACGCCGCAGCTGGTAATTTATTATTACTCGCCCAATCCGTCCGTTGCCGTCGCAAAAAGGATGAATAGTCTCAAAGTCCAAATGAAATTTGGCAATCCGATCGAGAAAATATCGATCAAGCTCAGCGTTGTATTCACTTAGAGCCACCTCCGCCATCCGTTCAACCTGCTCTGGCGCTGGAGCAATATGACTGCCTACCCGCACATATTCATGTTGCTGGCGAAATCTACCCGCAATCCCATCATCAATTCCCCCAATTAGCATCTGATGTAGTAACAATATCTTTTCTTGATTGATTTCCTGATCACCGGCTTTAGATCGAATATATTCTACTACTCGAGCCAGATTCTTCGCTTCAAATACCTCGCGCAAACTAACATCGCGCTGCACTTCCATCTCCAGTAATATTTTCTCGGTTTCTTTGAGGGTCAAGGTCGAATTTTCAATCGCGTTGGAATTATAGACATTTTCCGGTATTTCCGTCTCGTCAATCATCGCCAAAAGCGACTCTTTTCTCTTTGATAAGCGGTTATATTCCTTTTTCAGCTGTTCAATTCTTTCTCTAGCTACTTTGTTGATTGGCATATTTATATGTGAATTTCTCTATATAAGTATACCAATTCACGTATTTTTGTCAATATTAAGTGAATATGACCCATTTTTAGGTACAAATTCACTGCTTTTTGACAAATAAAAAAATATCCCGCTCAGCAAGACAGCTTTCCCTATGTTGATAAGTTTTTCCTCAAATTGCCAAGGTCTGCTAGAATGGATGGTAGATTATAGATGATAGATTTAGGATTTCGGTTACAAATTATCTGTAATCTATAATCTGTAATCTGTTATCTAATATCTAATAAAAATCCATGTTCAAAAACCAAAGAGGCAGCGCCTTAATTCCTATTCTCGTTGCCGTGGTAGTTGTCCTGCTAGTCGGTGCCATCGGTACTGGCGCTTTTATTGTGTACAAAACTAAATTTGCCCCGGAGGAAAAGGTAGCGGAAGAAATAGAGGAAGAAGTAAAAGATGAGAAACCCGCCAAAGAAGAGAAAACAACCAAAGAAGCGCTAGCGGCTGGCTTTGCCACTTATCAAGCCAGCGAAATTAAAGTGACACCATCCGTTAAGCCTTACACCGTTGAATCGGATCTCGGCAACGTCACTAACGCCAGTAAATTCACCGTCAAAGACGAAACTAAAAGTGCTTTAACTAAAAACGCTTTCGTCGTTCAGCCCGGCACACAAAAAGAATTTTTCCAACTCTACGATGAAAACCGTTACGAAGAAGTTCCCAGCTTCATTACTACCGACTCAATGCTACACTCTTACCATTTAGCTTTCAGTCTTTCGCTAAAATTACTGGAAAAAGAAAAGATGATTCCCGAGTTGAAAAAGCTCAATAAAGCCATGCTAGCCACAGCGGAGAAAAATTATCAAGAGCTAAAAGGAACCGACTGGGAGAACGCCGCTAAGCGTAATGTTGGCTTCTTCGCCGTCGGCAGTAAACTCTTAGACAGCGACGTAACTATCCCCGACTCCGTTAAAGACGAAGTGGCCAAAGAATTCGCGTTAATCGATGCTCACGAAGGTAACAAGCTCTCCCCGGTTATGAACATGGGGCAAGATCTGGACAACGTCGATCCAGCTGACAACGCCAAATTATACAAAGAAGATTACTCGCAATATATCCCCCGCGGCCACTACACTCGTTCCGATGATTTGAAAGCCTACTTCAAATCAATGATGTGGTACGGCCGCCTAAATTTCCGTTTGAAAGAAGCAGACGAAGTAAAATCAGCTGTTCTAGTAACTCAGGCTTTGGCTTCTTCGGAAAACGACTTCGCCACCTGGGAAAAACTTTACGAACCGATCGTTTTCTTTGTCGGTGATAGCGATGATATTATTTACTACGATTTTAGTACTATCTTGAAAGAAGTGTACGGAGAAAACGCCAAGCTAAAAGATTTGACAAATGAAACCAAGCTCAGCACTTTTACTAGTAAAGCCAAAGAGCTTGATCCTCCGCAAATCAACTCGATGCCAATTTATGACGCCCGCTTCCAGCCCGACCGCAATGAAGAAATTATGGGCTTCCGCTTCATGGGACAGAGATTTACCATTGACGCTTCTGTTTTTCAGCGGCTGGTCTATCGGGAAGTCGGCGATAAAGAACACACCTGCGAAGATGATCCAGCTACCTGGAGTCCCAACGAATCACGACGGATTCCAAAAGGTCTAGATGTCCCGGCCGCTTTTGGTTCGGCTGAAGCGTATAGTATCCTCGACGGCCTCGGCGAAACGGACTATGCTTGCTATCCCGAAAACATGAAAAAGATGCAAGCTTACGTCGGTGATCTAGAAACAGCAACTTGGACGCAAAATCTTTACTGGGGTTGGCTGTACGGTCTCGAACCACTACTCGGGCCTAAAGGCGCCGGTTACCCGACCTTTATGCAAAATAAGGCCTGGGAGCGAAAAGAGCTCAATACTTTCCTTGGTTCTTGGACAGAATTAAAACACGATACTATTTTGTACGCTAAGCAGGTCTACGCGGAGATGGGTGGCATCATGCCTGGTGAAGCGAAGGGATATGTTGAACCAAATCCAGAAGTCTTCGGCCGTTTGGTCTCGCTGATCAAAATGACTAAAGAAGGATTAGAAGCGCGTGATATTCTACCCGACCGTATAAAAACCAACTTGGACACAATGGAGGAATTAGCGGCGGATCTGCAAACCATCGCCGAGAAAGAACTAACGGAAAAACCACTAACTGATGAAGAATATGAGACTATCCAATACTTCGGGGGTGACCTGGAACAATTCTGGCTGGAAGCCTTTAAAGACGAAGGTATCGAAAATAAATCACAGATTGATGACCGTCCCGCCGCTCTAGTAGCCGATGTCGCGACTGATCCCGGCGGTTCGGTGTTGGAAGAAGGGGTGGGTAATATCTATGAAATTCTAGTCGTGGTGCCAGTGGAAGGTAAATTGGTGCTGACCAAGGGTGGTGTCTTCTCGCAATATGAATTCTTGCACCCGATGGAAGATCGGTTAACGGACGAGAAATGGCGTGAGATGTTAGAGCAGAGCGAAGAACCTGATTTCGCGGAGTGGCAGAAGAGTTTTATGGTGGAATAAAGTAACTGCCTTGAATAGAGTGCTGGCTAAATTATTTCCCTTAGTTTTATCCGTCTTATTTCTCGCCGGCTGCCAGACAGTCGATCAAAACCAGGTTCCAGAGTCCTGGGCAGTTTTGTCTTGGGATGGAGATGATTATGGGATCAAGGACAGGCCTGACCAATCTCTCTCTAGCCCCTCACCACCGGCATCTGAGTGGTGGGCTGACATCGACTACGATGGCGACAAAGAAAGGACAGTCCTTGAAAACAACAGAATCTCCGTCGCCAAAAATGGACAAATTTTCTGGCAAACAGATCCGGCTTGGCAAGTAGGAAACGTGATTATTGATGATCTTAACCAAGACGGTGAGATTGAAATTAATTTCTCGGTGGAAAAAATACGGGGGGAATACCGCGCCAATCGTCTCTTCAAAGAAAGTAACGACTGGACGAGTTGTTTTTACATTTACAAATGGCGAGACGGCGCGATCAGACCCGCCTGGCTTTCTTCACCACTGGATGAGCCCATTCACCAGACAGTAGCTCACGATCTGAATCAAGATAACAAAAAAGAGTTAGTTGTGTTGGAGAAAGACCAGCTTCATGAAGATTACGCCCAATATATCTCCGTTTGGTCCTGGTACGGCTGGGGGTTTTCCAATGATTGGCGCAGTGAAGAGGGTGAATTTGCTGATATGGTGGTAGTAGAGAATAAAATTTGGATAGAAATTGGAAAATAAAAAAGGCTTTAGTCTATACAACTAAAGCCCAGGGTGCAATTTATTTGGTCGGTACCAAGAAACCCCGCTGGTCATCAACCACCCACTCCAGCGGCTGGCCAGCGGCACACAGTGGGCACTTGTCCGACGTCCAGGACTGCCACTGCTCCTCGCCACCGATCTCCGCCAAGGGAATCACCGACTCGAACTCGGGGATGCCGAGTTGCTCAGCCGTGATCTCACCCCGGTTGAGAATAACGATACCGCCGGTGACCTCACCGCCGCAGCGCCGGATACCACGGATGACGCCCTCACAGGTAGTCGAAGTGGTAGCGACGTCCTCGACGAACACCACCCGCTGGCCCCGTAGCTTGGCAGCGTGGAATGGTTCAAAGCTGACTACCACTCGCTCACCCTGCTTGCGGCGGGGCTGAGAGCGGATCATTAGCCGGCTGGGCATGAAGTCCAGATGTCTCTGAGCCACCAGCGTCGCCAGTTCGACGGTGGCATTGCCTCGCCCGACGATCACCTCGGCCTGCCCGAAAACATCCAGCCCGATGATCCGCATGGAAGCTGCCTCGAGCAAGGCCGGAGTAGCCATCACCGCCCGCCCATCGAAAAAGGCGGAGCCGTGGCGACCGGAGCGCAAGCAGATGTGGGAGTCCAGAATCAAGGCTCCATTTTCTCGGCAAAGTCTCAATAATCTTTCCAACGGAAATTCCTCCTCCCCCTAGTTAAAAAGTGCACTACAAAGACCCTCCAACAACGAACGCTAATTTATACTATAAATAAATGATATTGTCAACTAAAAAGTGTACATGGCTACACTGATACTGACCCCCTACGAGTATTAGGATGTAAGGTAATCAAATATGCTTTGACCAATGAAAAGAGGTGGTCCAAGATGAAGATTGATTTAAAAAGTCTTCTAACTGACCACCTCTATGACAACAT
>JBDRPV010000108.1:0-9707 GCA_043826745.1 Parcubacteria group bacterium | reverse complement strand
GAAAACGAACAACCCAACGAGGAGAGAGAGCTATGAAGACCGCAAACTGGAGCATTTTTCTGAGCCTGATCCTGTGCCTGAGCCTGATCGTCGGCGGATGCGGCCACTACATGGTGGAGGAGACCACTCTTCCCGCCAAGTATGATGGAGAGACCGGGCAGTGGCTGCCCGGGAAGTCTGGACCGAAGAAAATGGTCAAGAAGCCGCGCACCTGCACCGCCCACCCGGTGGCGTGCGCCGGCGGAATCGGTGGCAGCCTCCTGATCGCGGCCGGCATCATCGCCGCGATCATCGCCACTAGTGGCGGCAAGACGACGTCCACCCCCGGACACGCTGGTTACTGATCACCCCCTCTACACACACATCTGCACGTTCGATCTACCTAAGCCCTCGGCATCTGCGCTGACGGCTTTTTTTTACCCCAATCCAAGCCCTCTCCAGGTATAATAATCACCTTTTTCCCTTCAAAATAGCCTTCTTCAGCCATTTCCCCAAATTTGACAATTCCCCCCCAAAATGTCTTGACATATATATACTAATATGCTAATATGTGGCGTTACGTTGGTAACCCGTGTTCTCTTCTGAGGGCGTGGTAAGTAGATATCATTACTGTTCTTTACAAAATGTGTGTGGAATAAATAGACCTGGTCCGTGGTTTCAAAGAAGTTCTAAGATTGTCTTAGTGCTTGCTTGAAATCAACGGACCGAAATGGTCGAAACAATCCTGAAACGAAAACGAACAACCCAACGAGGAGAGAGAGCTATGAAGACCGCAAACTGGAGCATTTTTCTGAGCCTGATCCTGTGCCTGAGCCTGATCGTCGGCGGATGCGCCAAAGAGGACGAGTGGATCGCTTGCGCGAACTACTCCGGCCTCGACAAGGACAAGGACGGGGTCGATGACGGCTGTGATCCCTGTCTCGGCGACAAGGAGAACAAGTGCGCCGACCCCGCCTACGCCTCCCAGACCGACGCCGGTGCCACCCCGCCCAAGAGCGACAGCGGCAGCACGACCACCCCGAAGCCCGTCACAGGCTGCGTCGTCTTTGCCCGCCGTGGAAACACCGGCGAGAAGGAGGCTTGGCTCTGCGGCGGCAAGGCCGACAAGGCCATGGGCTGGACCTCCGGCTGCCGCGGCGGGGACTGCAAGGTCACCCACCATCACGCCAACGTCCAGTCGGTGACCTACGCTGGCGTCTACTACGAGAATTGTTCTTGGGCGGTCGTGCCCGAGAATTCCGACGTCGCCTATCCCACCTGGATCAAGGGTGGCGGCGCAGTGGAGATCCAGGGGTGTGCCGGCAAGGTCGTGTCCATCTCGGGCTCCCCCTGGGTAGACACTTCGGCGTCCGCCCTCCAGAAGTAGCCGCCAGTACCGCCCCGCTCCCGCACCCTCAACAACACACACGTATCTGCACCTGAGCTCCTCGGCATCTGCGCTGACGGGCTCTTTTTTTATTTCACTGCGTAATTTTGCGCGGCAAAGATATATTGATCGATGAATATTTTCTTGATGGGTACTATTGAGTTTAACTCATAAAACACCAACATGGCTGACCGATAATCTCTTTCATCAACACTGCGGTAGGAAAGAGGGGAAAGAGCCTGAGCCATCAATATGGCGTTAGCCATTAGCCGAGCGGTTCTTTTATTGCCATCTTCGAATGGTTGGATATAGCTGATGCCCAGCAGAGCCAACAATGCTTTAGCGTAAGGTGTTTTGCTTTGTGATATTGTCTGGGAGAGCTGCGATACGGCTTCGGTGATTTGATAAACGTTATCTAGTGGGCGGTAAATTGAACCAGTGATGCCAATTGCCCTCGATCGTAAGCCAGACTCTACGGCCAGATCTTTAACTAGTACGGCGTGTAATTCCTCTAAATTTTTTCGGGTGATGGTTTTGAACTGAACTGAGTGTTGGCGAATATAATCAAAAGCGTGCTTGTGATTTAAAATCATTTGCGCCTCCTCTCGGCTATGTCCAGGAGCTTCTTTTTCTTCGCGGATCAATTTTTCGGTATCTAGGAGGGTATAAGTATTACCTTCAATTTTTGCTGACTTCCAAGCCAGCTCAATAACCAAACGCTCTAATTCTTTTTTCTCAATAGTCGGAGATAGATCGGTCGTTCTTCTTTTATACGTGGCCGTTGCTGACTCCAGTTTTTTTAATTCTCCAGCAGTGAATATTTCATCAGTTAATGCTCCCAGTAAATCAAAGTTGTATTGATGTAAGCCGTAGCGTTTATCTGGCTCGATTGTTATGTACTGTTTGGCATCAATATTAGAAAAAATACGACCTTTGACAGTTATTTCATAGCGGGTCGATCGACCGGAACCTAAGGTTTTCAGGATGCCAATATCAGCCATTTTCGATAGAGCTCTTTTTACTGTTATCAAAGAAATATCTTCATTAGCCTCTAGTAGGTTGTTATGTACTCGAGAAGACTGCATTTCTCCTCTTTTTAGGAAGATTTCAATGATTTTTTGTTGTCTGGCGGTTGGGTTAAACATAATCGTATCATTTAACTACTATAATCGTATCATATTGATACGATTTAGGCAAGTAAATTTTACTCCATTTTTTACTTTTTAAACCCCACTTATGTAAGCAGATAGTAAATAATGTCTGACATAGGTAAGAATAATTATTACCTACGTCAGACAAAGTAAAAGATATAGTAGATAACATGCGCGTTTTCGCTGACGGGCTTGTTTTAGCAAAAATGTTAGAAATGTTCGAATCCCGATCAGACCTGCCTGTCGGCAGACAGGTCGGGACGCCTCTAATATTTCCAATAAAAACTACCGTGACTCAGCTCCAATTTTATGCTATACTGTAAGCAACTGGCTTAATCTAGCCAACCAAGTCAACTAAAAAACTAACCAGCTAATAAGCTATTCCTATGCTTCCTTCATTTCTCCAATCATGCCTTTGGTCCTATGATCTATCCCAGCTTGATCCTGAAAATCCACGGGATAAGAAAGTGATTATTGCCCAGGTGTTGAATCATGGCACCTGGCAGCAGTTAGAGTGGCTACTAAAGACCTATTCAAAGGCAGAAATCAAAATAGTCCTGGCCAATCCTTCTCCTGGGGAGTGGCAGCGACCAGTTTTGGATTACTGGCAAAAAGTACTGGATTTTGTAATACCAAAGGATCTATATCAACGCGCTTTATTTAATTTGAATGGCTAAAATGTATTTAGACATTTTAGATTCTCAACGCCAAAAAATATTCTCTCGTCTCAAGTTTACAAATTGACCAGCCTAACTATTTTTGATATATTTAAGCTAGTGGAAATAGAAAAATATGAACGATATTAGTACAGTAAAACAAAAGATTATCCCCCCGCTCAAGCAAGCTGGCGTAGCCCATTCCGCCATATTTGGCTCTGTGGCCAAAGGTGAACAAACTGATAAGAGTGATCTTGATTTATTAGTGGAGTTTGAGGAAGGTAAAAGCTTATTTGATTTGGCTGCTTTAAAAATAGAGCTGGAAAATTTACTAGATATGGAAGTGGATTTAGTTACTTATGATTCTCTTTCTCCTTTGCTAAAAAAGGACATATTGAGTCGACAAGTGACATTATTTTAATTTTCTAAACATGGAGAAAGATCCTAACGTTTTTGTTATCCATATTATAGAAAGTATCAAGGCAATTGAGAAATATACAGACGGTGTAACTAAAGAAAAGTTTCTGACCTCCGACCAAACTCAAGATGCGGTTTTACGTCGCCTGGAGATTATTGGCGAGGCAGTTAAAAATCTTCCGGCCGATTTTCGCGCTGATCATCCGGAAATTCCTTGGCTCAAAATTGCGGGCATGAGAGATATACTGATTCACAAATACTTCGGAGTTGATATTAATCTGGTCTGGAATACAATTAACAAAGAATTACCTAAGTTCAAGAAGCAACTAGAAAAAATGGTGAAATAATCTATTGGTAAAATAATTTGGCCTGAGACTCTATTTGCAGAGTCTTTTTTTAATTTTTCGCTCACTT
The DNA here is from genome assembly GCA_043826745.1 of Parcubacteria group bacterium. Lineage (GTDB taxonomy): Bacteria > Patescibacteriota > JABMPQ01 > JABMPQ01 > JABMPQ01 > JABMPQ01. The sequence goes on along the minus strand of JBDRPV010000108.1, from coordinate 5,703 downwards.
ATCCCCAAAAATATTAAGTTGACCTGCTCACCCCACGCTCTATAATTACTAACGCCCCTGAATTAATAAATAACAAAAAAAACATGACGAGACTGAAAGAATGTAACAAATGTGGCGCTATATGCAATCGTAAAAATAATCGCGGCTGGGTTTCTGGTTATATAGACACAGTGGGAACTACAGATTGTATAGAATATGATCACGAGTTTATTGGTCAATTTGATTTGTGTCTCAAGTGTGCTCCGCCATTGGCAGAATTCACGGAAGGATTCTTCAATTTGAAGAGTGAAAACTAGGTTATCCCCAATATATTCTGATTGACAGTGGTCATGACCAGTATTAAAATTACTAACGCTATCAAATAATTGGGAGGGAAAATCATGGGACAAAAAGAAGTAAAAACAATTGGGGAGCTGCATCGATTCTTGCAAGGAGAATTCCAGGAGCAGAGAAAATCCATTGTCGGAGAAATCAAGCGAGAGATGGCGACTAAAAAGGAGCTGGCTGGCCTAAGAAAGGAGATGGCTACTAAAACAGAACTGGCCGGATTAAAGAAAGACCTTTCTGCTACTAAAACACAGGTTGATATCATAGCCAGAAACATAGCTGAAAATATGGCCACCAAGGAGGATTTGAGCGTAATAAGAAAAGACATGGCCACCAAAGCAGATATTATTGGTGTTAATGTCAGAATGGATAGCTTTGAGAGCAATTACGTTCGCCAAAAAGATTTTGCTAAATTCCGGGACAAAACTTTTATCAAGCTAGATGAGATCAAGGTTATATTTGATAATTTAAATACAGAAGACATAGCTGAAAAAGGCGGCCTACAAAGAGTAAGTAATGGGATAGAGAAAAATAGCCTGAAAATAAAAGCCAACCGTCGGGATATTAATCAGATCAAATTACATTTAAAAGTGGCGTAATCATTGGATAAAAGCAAGGCCCTAAGCCTTGTTTTTTTTGTAGACGAATAGCCGGGTTTTTTACCAAAAAACCGCCTGACTGGGCGATTTTAAGTTAAATGTTAGAAATGTTCAAATTGTTGGAGTTGTTCGAGATGTTACAATTTAAACAAGTTTCAACACTTTTAACAGCTCTAACATTTAAATGGAGATGGCGGGAGTCGAACCCGCGTCTAGAAAGACAAACTAAAAATATCTACAAACTTAGCCTGTTTGGTTTCTTGGCCGAGCAGGTATAAAGCAGGCAAAAACCTGAACGGCTAAAGCTGGTAAGTTTCGCCATCCGGCTCCAGCGGCACCAAATAGCTAGCCTAATAATATGATACCCGGATCCCCACCCTCCCCGACGTAAGTCGGGGTCCCGATTTAACATCGGGATAGGCAGACGAGGTCGGATAGCTGTTGAATTTAAGCAACAGCGACAGGTGAAAGAGTCATGCTACCGGCAAATGCCTTAGCTTGATCTTTGACCTTTGTCAATAAGTTTGCACTTATCGTTTGGGCGTATTTTATGAGTGACACCCACCTCAGTTTGCATTTTCAGTTTGTGAACGATCTATCGAAGCCTGGCATCCCCTTATTCCTTTAAAGCTCTCTGCATCCGGCGCTTATCATCCTTCTTCTTAATATCCTCACGCTTATCGAATTTTTTCTTACCCTTGCCTAATCCTAATCCTACCTTAATTCGCGACTTCTTAGTATAGAAGGAGAGGGGGAGTAAAGTCAAGCCCCGCTCATTTTTCTTGCCGATTAGTCGTTGGACCTCTTTTTTATGCAGTAATAGCTTGCGAGAGCGAGTCGGGTCGTAGTCGGGTTGTGGCCCAGCTGGCTGATAAGCCGAAATGTGGGCATTAATAAGCCAAGCCTCGGGACTATGCTCGGGGCCGGTATTGTTGATGGTGGCGTAAGCGCCTTTGAGGCTAATATTTTTCTGCCGGACAGATTTTACTTCCGCGCCGGTTAAGACGATGCCGGCCTCGTAGGTCTCTAGAATTTCGTAATCAAAGCGCGCGCGCTTGTTGTGAGCTAATTTGGGCATGTCATTATTCTAACACAGACGAAAAAAATAACGAACTGATTGGGTTCGTTATCAAAGAGCATGGAGATGTCTCATGTTTCCTGCTCGCCGTAGATGTCGAGTCGTGACCCGATACTCAAGGCGCCGAAGATCAGTGCCAGGAAAGCAGCGATCTCTGGGAAAAGGTATATGACATTTATGATGACCACTTGCCCGTAGGCATCAAGTTCACCGATGACTCTGCCCAACCAAGGCCGTAGCCAAACGAGGGTGCTCAGGAATGAGACACACTGGCAGACAAACTTTGTCTTGCCGACCCAGGTGGCAGCTGTTCCCTTGATGTACTCGTTGGGGATGATTTGCAGCGGTGGTCGCATTAGCTGGCCGAAGATGTCTATCAACATGATCGGTATCGCCAGCAGAAGTAGTCGCCGACGATGGAATCCTCCCAGTACGAGCAGCATCAGTGGAACAGTGATCTTGTCGCAGAAGGGATCCAGCCACTTGCCCGACTGACTGGTTCCGTTCCAGTTGAGTTGAGCCATTAGTTGGGCCCAGCTTTGTCGCCAGCTACCGTCGATAGGGTGTTTCTCAGCTTCCGGCCCAGCCTTGGCCACCAAGCCGTCGAGAGAATCTTTCAGTAGACTACCCGCTACCAACCAGATCGTCCACATCTTTACCAGGTATATATCCAGCAAGAAAGCAATCCACTGGATCGGTACGCGACCAATCGATATCCAATTGGGGGAGCAGATTTCTCCGATTTTTCTCAGCCACGGTTCTGGTAGAAACAGTGTCGCAAACACCATCCATAGGCCGATTATGGTGGTGAGAGTTAGCTCACGCAGTGTTTCTGGAAAAATATCATTTTTGGTCGCCAGGATGGCGAGCGCTAGCAACACGGTCAGCTTACCAACATTTTTCAACAGCATTTTTTCCCTCGATATTGCTTGGCCTTTGCAAAAAGGCTTTGTTTGTAAAAAGAACGATTATATTAGTATATTGTTGTGGGGGATTGAGTCAAGCTTTTGCGGTTCTGTTTTTCGAGCCAACAGCCACCTCCAATTCCCTGGCGTTAGTTTCTCGTACCGACGAGCAGATTTTTTTTGGGAAATAATTGTCTATAATCACGTCGGGCGCGATATGGTAGTATTCCAGTAGCAAGTTAAATAATAAAAATGAAAAAAATACCAATCAATTTATTATTAGTCCTTTGTTTTATTGTCCTAACTACAATTTTCTCAGGAGCTGATGTCTCTGCCACCGCCACCTCTGAGAGGCTATCCGGTCGGATTTTACTGCAGACAGAAGAACAAGGACAGGCTTGGTACGTCAATCCTACTGACCAAAAACGCTATTATCTGGGAAGACCGCAGGATGCTTGGAATATCATGCGGGCTCTCGGATTAGGTATTACGGATGCTAATTTAGCCCGGATTGCTACGTACAATAATAACGATTGGGCGACGGATTTGAGCATTTTGAGATATGTTGAAGGTCGAATACTCATTCAGACGGAGTTAAATGGTGAAGCTTGGTATGTTTCGCCAGTTGATGACAGGCGCTATTATCTGGGGCGGCCAACTGATGCTTTCCAACTGATGAGAAATCTGGGACTAGGTATTAGCAATCAGGACTTGACGCAGATACCGATCGGTACCGTTGATACTGATACGGACACGGACACTGATACTGATAGCAGTGATTTAATCAGCACTTCCGATTTAGTTTATCAGGGGGCTTTCCGGTTGCCAACTGGCTCCGATGGAGAAGAGGGCCCTCGTACCTGGAGCTGGGGTGGCAGTGCCCTCACTCATTATCCAGCTGGCGATCCGAGTGGTCCGGGTGATGGCTATTTGGGTTCGCTTTATGGCACCGGTCATGAGCAAACCCAATATATCTCAGAAATAAGTATTCCGCGGCCAGTTATTTCCACCGCCAAAAATTTCAGCGATCTTAATACAGCCACCACGCTCCAGGAATTTCGGGATATCCGAACCGGCTTTATGGGTAGCGAGGTAGAGCTGGGTCGGGTCGGGTTGGCCTACCTCTCGCAGCAGGGCAGTCAGGATGCCGCCAAGATTCACTTCGGTTGGGGACAGCATTTTCAAGAAGAGGCGGACACTACCCACGGCTGGTTTGATTTAAATTTGTCTAATCCACAACAGCGAGGTGGTTGGTACATCGATGATCAGTCACCGTATAGTACCAGTGATTATTTGTTCGCTATCCCGGGAGCGTGGGCCAGTGGCCATACTCCTGGCCAACTCTTGGCTACGGGCCGATATCGTGATGGTGGTTGGTCGGGGCAAGGGCCTTCTCTTTACGCCTATGGTTCCTGGAATGATGGCAATCCACCAGCTGACGGCACTCGGCTGGCAGCAACCACCTTATTAGAATATGACAGCTCTTACGATCGAGATGCTTTAGATGATGATACAGCACGCACACTTAACAACTATCATCATTCCGATGAATGGTCGGGGGCGGCTTGGTTGACTAAAGGCAGCAAATCGGCGGTGATCTTTATTGGCACCAAAGGGGGCGGGGATGAATATTGGTATGGTGATGCCGATGGTCCATGTATGGAGTGCGCTGGTGATCGGGGCTGGTGGAGCGCTAGTTTTACCGGACAAATACTATTTTATAACCCGGCTGATTTGGCGGCGGTAGCGGCTGGTAGCAAACAGCCCTACGAACCACAACCCTACGCTACTCTGAATATTGACCCATATCTATATCACGTCAGTGGCCGTCAGCAAAAATATCATCTGGGAGCAGCTGCTTTTGACAGTGTTAATGAGGTTTTATATGTTGCCGAGTACTTGGGTGACGGGGAAGACAGTCGACCGCTAATGCACGTATTTGCGGTCAATTAGTTGTTTGGCCGAATTGTCTTGACAAGTATGACGGGTGTGTTATACTTTAGCGAAGTAAAGTGCTTTTAAACTGTGATTATGGCAAAATGGGATAACCAGAAAACTGAAGATTTGCTAGCTGTTATCTTGCAGCTTAAGAATAAAGCGGAAGCGAAGAAGTTTTTTCGCGATTTGTTAACCGAGGCAGAATTGCGGGAATTTGGCAACCGTTGGCGGGCAGTGCAGATGTTGGCGGCCAAGATTCCCTATACGGAAATTACCAAAGAAACGGGTTTGAGCTCTACTACGGTAGCGCGAATTTCGCGCTGGTTACAAAAAGGACAAGGAGGATATAAATTGATGCTTAAGCGAACAGCGAACAAAAAAGTTGTTCACCAACACCATTCTACTTCTTCCGGGAAGAGGGTGAGTTGATGGTGATTTAACTATTTCCTCAAGCATCAATTTAGCCTCTTCCTCTGGGAAGGGGCTTTTTTATTTGCGAAGCCAATTATTATTTTAAATATATAGCAACTAACAAAAAACTATGTCAGCAATCCCCCTCAATGAATCAGTCCCAGTTATCAAAGGACTGAATCTATCAAACAGGGAGTTAGAGAAAGCAACAGCCGACAACAAAATGCTACTAATCGATGCCGAGACCTCAAACATTTGCAATCTTAGCTGTGAATATTGCTTCCGTGATGTTTATGGCACTAAGGATGCACTTAAAGACGAGTGTTAGCTAAATTTTAAAACCGGACTCTTAAGAATTAAAACCGGACTATTTTCAAATCACTAAGCTTAACATTCTGGCTTCCAAGATATTTGCTCTGTTGCCAGAATCTAATTTCTGCTAGGT
>JBDRPV010000107.1:0-7389 GCA_043826745.1 Parcubacteria group bacterium | reverse complement strand
ATGTCTACGATAGAAACTGAGACTTCCGCCTCTTCTGCTAGCGGGACTCTTGTTGATGATACGTCGATAAGTAATGCCACAGTGGACAGCGAAAATTATTCCTATTACATATATTGCACTACCCAAGGTAATTCTGATTTGATGTCAGTTGGCGGTTTTAGGATAACCTATACCAAGGATTCAGCGGACTAACGAGCGTCGGATAGGTATATTTATATTAAAGAGGAGTTGCTTCCTCTTTTTTTATTTGGCATAATGAAAGCAGAGAATTTTGTCCTCGTACCGGCCTGCCGGCAGCCTGCCTGTCCGGTAGGCAGGGCAGGGCTCAGTTGGAGCATAGGCTTGCAGTTATTTACCATTACTATTGCCCTCGTCGTTCAATGGATAGGACACGGGATTGCGGATCCCGTAATTGAGGTTCAACTCCTCACGAGGGCAGAAAAAATAATAAAAAACATGGATCAATCGATGCTCCCCCAAAAACCACGAGCGAGTTTTCGGCTAAATAAAACGTTATCTCGGCCACTTGCGATTTTTATAATTATTGCCGGTATTATGATGACTGGTCTGGCGGGTTATTTAGCGTATCAATGCTCTTTTTCGCAGACAGATGAGACGTTAGTGGTTGTCGGATCAACCAAGTCTGTTTATTTTGGTCTAGGAAGAGAAGGTGAGTATTCTTTTATAAATGTTGCTACCGATGAAAATAAAGATTTGATCCCTGCCGGTTATGAGATCGCTAGTCAGTACAGTTATAACCCCTTTCCTAGCTATATTATTTTACAGAAAGACGATAGCTTATTTACTTACTCTTTGGAGGATGAAGCTATCAATAAAATATCTTTGGAGCCGCTGAAATCCTCAGAAAAAATCAGTCTAGACCATTCTATTTCTGAGCCAAGTAAATTTTATCTCGAGATAAGCGATACAGAAGAAGAATTGGGTATGTATGGCTACAAGGTGGTTGGCAGTAGAAAATACTTCCTAGATGCCAGCAGTAACCAAGTGAAAGCAGCCGATGATCTTAAGCTTCCCGGTGTCGGCGATTTTTTTGGTTGTCACCAGTATGATTCAAAATATGATCGTTTCTTTGTCTGGCCTTGTGGGGAAGGGGTCGGGTCTTCGATCCCTCTCTCAATTGTGGAAATAGATGACTTGCAGGAGCAACAAATTTTAGCATTTTCTGAATTTGGTATGTCAGATGATAGCGCAGGAATGGTGGATCTAGAGTATGACGGTCGGTATTTTCTGGCAGTACCCAAAGGCGGGGCTGATAAAATAATCGTTGTTGATCCCCACCAGCTAGAACCCAAAAAAGAAGTCTACACCGTGTCAGAGCAAGTCAAGGATCAAATAGTTGATAAGTCTCGTCCCTACGCGACGGCTATATCCGTAAAAACCAACACTATCGTAATTGGCGGGGGCGATTTTATCACGCTCCTACGCTTCGATAAAGACAAGCAAATTATTGCTAGTAAAATAATTCCGGAAGACAAACTCTACGCTAATTTTATATTTGTCGATAATAACAGACTATATTATCAAGCTAAAGAATCTAGATCTTTGCGCGTAGTAAATCTAGAGAGTTGGGAAATTGAAAAGACGATTTCAGTTGAACCTGATGAAGAAACTACTCTTTTCTCCGTTACTGACTAAGCGGACAATTAATTGCCAGTTGGGAAAAACAGTGGATATTAATACTCCTCTCACCAAAGTACGTAAAATAGATCGTCAGCGTCAAGCGGCATTGAAAAAATTAGGTCTAGTTACCATCCAAGACTTGCTTTTTTATTTCCCTAAATACTATAACGATTTTAGTAAAATTACTCCGATTAGTAAGTTACAGATAAATGAGCAAGCTACGATCAGGGGGCAGATCAAGGCGATTAGCACGAGTCGTACTCCTCAGCGGCGAATGATGATCACCGAAGCGGTTGTTTCCGATGATAGTGGGAGTATCAAGGTAGTCTGGTTTAATCAACCCTACATTGAACGATCACTGCCGGTAGGCGTTTACGCTGTCTTGCACGGCAAGATTGAGCATGGCTATCAGACTAAGTGGCAGTTGACTAGTCCAGTATTTGAACGCTACAGAGAGGATACAGTCCACACCGGACGGCTGGTGCCAGTCTATGCGGAGACGGCTGGATTAACTTCGCGCTGGTTGCGGTTTGTACTCAAGCCGCTACTAAAAAAATTCGACGCGATTGAGGATTGGTTGCCGAGCGAGACTAAAGAAAGTCAGGATTTAATCGATCTGACGGAAGCGATCAAGCAAATCCATTTTCCTGCTAGTCGAGAAGCTATGCAAGCGGCGCGCCGTCGTTTATCATTTGACGAGCTGTTTTTAATCCAGCTGAATTCGTTGATGAAAAAAGCGGCTTGGCAAAAAAATAAGTCTTACGTTATTAAATTTGATGAGCCACTAGTGAAAAAGTTTGTCGGTAAGTTGCCTTTTACTTTAACTGGGGCGCAAAAAATAGCCGCTTGGGAGATTTTGCAGGACTTAGAAAAGCCAGCGCCGATGAATCGCCTGCTAGAAGGTGATGTCGGGTCGGGGAAAACCGTCGTAGCGGCGATTGCTGCTTTGCAAGCGGTGAAGGCCGGACAGCAAGTAGCTTTGATGGTGCCGACGGAGATTCTAGCGGGGCAGCACTTTGCTAGTTTGGGGAAGTTGTTACAGCCTTTTGGTGTCAAAGTGGGGATTTTTACGCGGAGCAAAATATCGGCTGGCGACGTCGAAGTACCCAAAAGTGAAATGGTGAAATTAATTAAGGCGGGCAAGTTAGACTTAATCATTGGCACTCACGCTCTCATTCAAGAAAAAGTAAAATTCAAAAAACTCGCTTTGGCGATTATCGATGAACAACATCGTTTTGGCGTTGAGCAGCGAGCTAAGTTGAAGAAAATCGACCAGCAGCCAGGCACAGCGCCACATTTATTGTCGATGACGGCCACTCCGATTCCACGTACTTTAGCCCTAGGCATCTATGGCGACCTGGACATATCTGTCATTGATGAATTGCCACCCGGACGGCAGTCGATCGTCACTAAATTAGTAGCGCCTTACAATCGCGACAAAGCCTACGATTTTATCCGGACAAAAGTGGGGGAAGGTCGGCAGGTGTTCGTGGTTTGTCCCTTGATCGAGGAGTCGGATAAGCTAGGGGTAAAATCGGCCACGGAGGAGTATAACAAATTATCACGTCAGGTTTTCCCCGAGCTTAAAATTGGTTTACTGCATGGACGGTTGCCCAAAGAGGAAAAAGAGCAGGTAATGGGGGGGTTTGTGGCCGGTAAATTGGACATACTGGTGTCTACTTCGGTGATCGAAGTGGGGATTGATGTGCCTAATGCCACGATTATGATGATTGAGGGGGCAGAGCGGTTTGGGCTAGCCCAACTGCATCAATTTCGCGGGCGAGTGGGGCGGGGGGAGCAGCAGTCGTATTGTTTCTTGTTTACCGAAGCAGGCGGGGAAAAAGTACAACAACGCCTGGAAGCAATCGTTGGAAATCAAGACGGTTTTAATTTGGCGGAACAGGATTTGGCAATGCGGGGGCCGGGAGAAGTGTATGGCTTAGAGCAATCTGGCCTGCCAGATCTGCGGATGGCGTCATTAACTAATTATGAGCTTATTAAAAAAGCCAAGCAGGAAGCGGAGAAATTGCTTGACAAAGGTGGAGATTTGGATAAACATAGGGAGTTAACGAAAAGATTAGCGGAGTTTGCGGATACGGTGCACTTAGAATAGTTAGTACACCTAAAATAAGTTTTAATAAGCTTAGAGAGGATGCAGATTCCGGCGCATTAATGATGCTGGATCTGTTTTTTGTTCATTTGCACGTTGTACCAACCGCTCATACAAGAGCAGAAAGAGGAGAAAATGGATCGACAAACAGCGGAATCCGTCAGAGCTACCGATCAGCTACCCGCCAGTTCTGAGAGACGCAAAAAAAAGAAACCCCTCTGGCGAAAGATGATCGCTCTGGCGGTCGCGGGCGGCATGGGTCGAGAAGAGGTCAAGCGCCGGATGACCAGGCACGGAAACGGAAATATCTTTTTCAGCCCCCCGATTAAAGTGACGCGACCAGACACGGGCGCAGTGGTCACAGTGATATCGGTCGATGTCAACAGTGATCCCAAGAAAGTTCAAATCATGCAAGGAAGGACGCGAATGAAGGTGGTGGCTTCCGCATTTTTCCCCAGCACGAAGGCGTAGAGTTTCCCCAGCCGCCTTCATGATTCTCACGCCCGCCGGCAATTCATAGTCGACGGGTATTTTTTACAAAAAAAGACAGCATTTGCGGGTCATTAAAGCTCACCCCGGATTTACCAGTAATATTTTTGTTTTTATTGTCAAATTTGCTATAATGAACTCATCAATTAATAAAACAAACATGAAAAAAGGATTAGCTGCCCTAGTCGTTGTTCTTTTAACAATTTTTGCCCTAGCAGTGGCGGCGGTATTAGCTTGGGTGATTCTAGTAAGAGTGCCCTATGAAGAGCCGGAGGCAACAGAAGAAATAACCGAAGAAACTTCTGAAGAGCCCGCCACAGTAGAGACTATCTGGGAAGATAGCTATATCTACTGGGCGCAGGAAAGGCCATCAACCAACCAGTCAACTTATCCAGTGCAACGCATGAATGGTGATGGCACAGAACAGCAGCAAGTTTTCACTAATGTGGCTGCCCTGGATTCTCCCGAAGGAGTAGCTATCAGCCCTGACGGAGAAAGTTTAGCCTACGCTTGTGTCTCGGGAGTATTCGACTTGTGCCTAAAAAAATCAGATGCTACCGGTTTACTTAGTCCAGAGCTCAAAGGAGTGCCACACCAAATTTCCTGGAGTCATGACAGTCAAAGATTAGTGATGTCGGCTCTAGAGGGTACGGATGATAGTGCCAAAAATATACTGGCTACCGTTGATGCTAGCGGGGATGATTATCAGATCGTAATGGCTGAGGACAATTTACCGGGTGAGGCTTTCTACCCTTCATATTTTCCGGAAGACAAAAAAATCCTTTTCCAGGTTAAAAAAGAAGATGACAATCGTGATATCTATACTGTTAACTCCGATGGCACTGAGGTAACGGCCATTATCACTGGTGATGATAAGGAATATGAACCAGCCTTAAGTACTGACGGAAAAAAGATTACTTATACTGTTATGAAAGACGAGGCCGAACAGATTTGGCTGGCTCAAGCTGATGGCAGCAATAAAAAACAGTTAACCACTGAGGGTAATAATAAATCGTCGCGCTTTTCTCCTGATGGGGAAAAAATTGCCTTCGCTTCCAACCGTGATGGCGGTGAGACTTGGGAAATTTATCTCATGAATACTGATGGCTCTGAGCAAAAAAGGCTAACCAATAATAAATTAAACGATTTGGCGCCGCATTGGTCACAATATAAAATAGAAGGTTTGGGTATAGATTTTAGTAGCTATACAGAAGTACTTGATGCCTATTTGGTTGGTCGGATGAAAGGTGATAATACGACAGTGAAGCAGTTGGTGGCTGAGGGATTACAGGGTGATTCAATCGAGATTGCTAGCTCGCTGGCGGGAACATTTAATCGTTATGAAATTGTGCGGGAAGCAGCTATCAGCCAATCAGAGAAGAAAGTTGATATCAAACTGCATTATAACGATGACACTAAAGGTAGCGAAGAACGTACTTATACCCTGAATCTTTATGAAAGCACCAAGTGGTTAGTATCAGCCGAAGAAGTTAAGGAAGAGGAAGAAGAAGCCACGACTAATGAGATTAAAATTGGTGCAGTTGAACATAAAATGGCTGATTTAGAAGCGATGCAAAAGTCGGTTGATGAAGGTAGTCAGCCCTGGCGACTTGATCCCTACATGGTGGCGCTCAGTGATGGTGCAGAACTTGGCTTTAATCAAGCCGAGGACTCATTTACCCTCACTTCCAAAATAGAAAGCGGTGAGTATTCTGGTGCGGGGGAAGCGACCGTAGAGGCCAAACACAAAGACGTTACCTATATCATTCAACTAATGCAACCAGTGGATCAGGGCGATGGGGGTATTTGGGTGATCAACAGTGTGGCTAAAAAGGGATAAATATATGTCTACTCCATCGGGAAAGTACAAAATGGCGACCAAGCCACCTGACCTGTCACATAAAAGAGCTATCGGGCGAGCTTTGTTGATAGTGTTTACAACTTTGGCGATATTAGGGTTGGTGGCGTTTTTGGCCTTCGAAGCCTTGGTGGCTGGCGGTTAGTTTTATCCCCAGGCAATGTTGACAGATATTTTGGCGATGATAAAATAGTCTCGGGAGATGGAAAAAGGCGGAGAAATATAAAGAGCGGCTCTCTACAATGCCGTTCTTTTATTTTTTAAGGGGTTAAAAGTTGACTTCAAATGTGGTAAAGTTAACAAAACGATCAAACATGAAATCAGAATATTCAGCTGGTGGTATTGTTTATCGTCAGCTAAAAAACAAAACTCAAATCCTGTTTATCCTTGATCCCTACAGTGAGTGGGCTTTTCCGAAAGGGCATATTGAAGAAGGGGAGAGTGCCAGAGAATCTGCTTTACGAGAGATAGGGGAGGAAACAGGGATTTTGCCAAAGGATTTGCAGATTATTGATGATTTGGGAGAGTTAGAGTATCAATTTGAATTTAATAATCAGAAAATTCACAAACTAGTCCACTTCTATTTGTTAGAAGCTGATCCGCAGGTGAAAGCTGAACCTCAGCCTGAGGAAAAAATCACCGCGGTTAAATGGGTAGATATAGATAAAGCAGTGGAATTTTCTGGCTATAAAAACGCCCAGGGTATCTTAGAGAAGGCAATAGGAATTATCACTAAATCTACATGTTAGTTGAAATCGTTATAATTTTGAGCTTGTTGGTAGTCATCTTATTAATTTTATATCTGAATTTACGTCAGAAATACCAAGTTCTCCAGCATTCCAAAAAAAGCCAATCCTCTCGCTATGGCAAAATGACGGAGCAATTCCTCCCTTTCCTGGATGATTATCCCTATGATCCAGGAAATTTTCGTTTCCTGGGGACACCAATTGATGGTGTACAGTTTGAAGATGATAAGGTAGTCTTAGTAGAATTCAAAACTGCTCAGTCGCAGCTATCGACTAAACAAAAAAACGTCCGGCGATTAGTTGAAGAAGGTAAGGTAGAATTTGAAGAGCATCGCCTAGAGTGAGATTAGATGGCAGATAATAGATATTAGATTATAGATCTCTAATGATCTGTAATCTACAATCTATCATCTATAATCTGACACCCATTATGAAAAGCAAATTATTCTCCGCTGTCGCAATTTTCACTGGCACTGTCGTCGGGGCTGGTATTTTTGGTATTCCCTACGTGATTGCCAAGTTCGGTTTTTTGCCGGGTATATTAT
>JBDRPV010000106.1:0-2486 GCA_043826745.1 Parcubacteria group bacterium | reverse complement strand
GTGCAGATAAACCACCAAATGAAAAAATTTGCGGCTGCACCAAAGGTTAAACTTCCTGCTAATTCAGCGGGTGCGTTTGAATAACGAGCAATAGAACCAACTGCCCCGAGAACTGTAAACACAACGGCAATTTTTGCTCCTGTTCCCCATGCTGACGTTCCTTTTTCTGATTTTTTCTTATCTGCCGAGTTATTTCCTTTTGAATAGCTTACTTTGCTATTATCTATGCCTGCGTTAGCTATTAAATCCCGTCCACAAAAGCGGCAGACGATAGCTTCATATTTTATTGTTTCTGCACAATAAGGGCACTTTTTGGTTTCTGGTATTGCGTTTTCTTTATTCTCCGGGAGTTGTATTTCGGGTACAGATGGTTCTTTTTTAGGAATCTCGGACAAGGTATTTTGAGTTGAAGGAGGACGTATCCCTTGAAATACATACCCACAGTCACATCTCATAGCTGAGCCAGTGCTCCATAAACCGCAGTTTGGACATTTTTTGTCAGCCATAGCATCTCCCAAAAATCATATTCACTCTTTTCATTCGCGTAGCGGCCCAACGAATTGGCTCAGCGGCGGGAGCGGAGCGACCGTCCGCTGGAGCTGGTGTTGGGCAGAACCGTTTTAGGCCTTGTCGGCAACCTAATTTCAAGTGCAATAACTATTGTAAGTCACTCTGATAATAAGCCTTATAGGATTTGACGAGTAGACAAGTACGCGTCATGGTTGTTCGTTTTGGCAAAGAATCGCAATGCAACTAGACCACCATAACACTTATAGCAAGCAATTCTTTCCTGATAATGCGGAACATACCCCGGAAGATGCGGGAGAGCGCCTTCACGGGCAGCAGGAAACCCCGTCGGGTGCAGGTGTTGTTCGGCGGCTGTGACACGCTATAATCCCAACTTATCGCGTACTATCTTCTCATATTCCTTAGCAGTAAGAGGACATTCTTCAAGTTCTTCAAATTGTTGAGTCTTTAAGAGCAAATTGTTTTGGATTTGCTTCAAGAATCCAGTAGAAATAGAACCTGCTCCGCCGTGAACGTTTGGCATTTTGATTCGGAGCATCTTTTTCCCATCGAGACAATACCAGTAAACGGGATGTGGAGCCCGCCTTTTAGATTGAGAGGGCTTCAAAGATAACTTGCCGACTAACTTTTCCAAATCCCTTACAGTTATATTGCGCCACTTCATAATTATTTTTTTTGGATGATTTGTTGCAATACTGATAGCCAGGTTTCGGGTAAATCTCCTAGCTCTTCAGGCGAAGTCTCGATAAGTTCCTGATACAAGTCGAGAATTGCCCACTTGAGATTCAATATAGCTTCTGCCTCAGTTACTCCTTCACCAAAAACCTCGACTTCAGGGAAACTAGCTATTACTGTATCTTCGCCAGGGTATTCTTCAATGGTAATAAATACTGGCGCGGCTAATTTATAATCATCGTCTCCAAAATCTCGAAGCTGGGTATTGTACTTTATTGGTCTGTCTTGCACCTCCACTCTCAGTTGTCCAGTCTGATTTGCTAGAGTTTCAAGTCGTTCAAGGATATTCGTCTGTGTATCTTCGGTTGTAGAACCTTGACTGATTAGTTCTTCGAATCGTGGGATTTCGGTAATTGAACGTTGATAAATACCTGTCATTTGAATCCTCCGTGTTTATCCACAAATCTACTTGATATATCTAGAATTTGTTGACTGCCAGATTTCAAAAAATTATCTAGTTGCTCGCGGTAGGCTTCTGGAGAAAAATCGGGGTCATTCATGTACAGGTCAAAATCTAGGAACAAGGCAACAGCAGGGATCTTACTTTTTACTTCGTTTGCCTCAAAATAATTGACTAACTGTTCTGCCCTCATTGGACCAAGAGTAAAATTAGCTCTATTCTTATCGAAAACCAAAGTAAGTAGTATTCCAATGTCTTCTGGATGACCACCAAGTATAGCCCAATCGTCTTCGGTCAGACCAAGAAGGCTTTCACGCATTTTAGAAAGCAACAGTTTAAAATGCTGTCGTTTTGCAATCTGGATAAATCTTAATCCAATACGTTCAACTCTTTTAACCTGCAATGTCTCCAGTACCCAGGAGGAGAACTCTGCTGCTTGGTTACAAAAGGCAGTATGACTCGCCGGTAATTCCATAACGACGCTAGTATTCTTAAAGCCAGCATTTAAAAAGGTTGTACCACTTTTATTGTAGATAGATACCTGGTTATTTGAAATTCGCCATTCCGTCAGGTCGGATGTCCATTGCCATTTTGCGGCGATTTTACCTCTGCTGTCAAATAGAATAGCTGCCGCTGGATACCTGATTTCCAAAATAATCTTCCAGATTTTCAAATCGTTCATAGGTAAATCTCTACTTGTGTTGGTTGAGTATGGGAGCTACACCGTGGCTTAAAATAATTATATCACCTACTTGAGATGTGTTATCACTTGTGATTATTTCAAGCCGCCGAACGAGACTGTCGAAAAACATAAAAATGGACT
>JBDRPV010000105.1:0-12018 GCA_043826745.1 Parcubacteria group bacterium | reverse complement strand
AAAATCTGAAGATAATAAAATATATATTTTGCAAAATGAGAAATGGGAGGATTGGTGGCAGTGGGATACAAGTCATGATATCGGATATTTGTCAGTTAGAGATATAAATGTACCTGGAGTGACCGATGAAAAAACAAGAAGGTTAAAATATTCTCAAAAGGACATCCTCGTCTTCATGCCCGGCATGCGCGAAATTAAGAATACCATTAATCATATTGGCGAAATCCCCGGTGTTGAAGTGCTACCTCTCCATGGCAAATTGAGTCCAGGTGAGAGAGATGATGCTCTGTCGGGTCAGAGAAGTCCAGGGATTAAACGTCGAGTGATTGTTTCCACCAATGCGGCCGAGACCTCAGTAACCGTACCAGGCGTTAAGTCCGTTATTGATTCCTGCCGGCAGCGTTCCGTGCGCTATAATCCTGATACCGGTATTGTCGAGATGGGCACGGAATTTATCTCCCAAGATCAAGCTGATCAACGAGCGGGTCGAGCGGGACGAATATCGGCTGGTGATTGTGATCGCTTAGTCACAGAAGAACAATTCAAAAACTTGGAGCCACATCCTATCTCAGAAATAAAAAAGGCTAATTTATCTCATCTAATTTTGCGTCTCAAGTCTCTAGGCATTGATCCAGTAGAATTTCCTTATATCGAGCCTCCTGACAAGGAGAGATTAGAGCGGGGAGTTGAGGAATTAAAAATGTTGGGCGCCTTAGATGAAGAAGAAAGCATTACTAAAACTGGTCGGGAAATGCGGGAGATGATGTTTGAGCCGAGACTAGCGCGAATGTTGGTAGAAGCTAAGCGGCGAGACCGTTTGGAGTCAGCTTTGGTGTTGGCAGCTTTTGAGCGGGAAGGAATGGTCTTTCTGGGACCGTCAATAAAAGACATTGATAATGCAAATGGATATAATCCCCAGGACAAAAAATTAAATGCTCGTCGTCAAGTTGAAGCTACGCAAAATGTTTTCAATCGTGGTGGTTCCGACTGGCTGCGCAATCTTAACGTCTTTGCGGCGGCGATGCGTAAGGGAGTAGTTGATGTGGCGATGCCTTCTCGTAGCCCACTTGGAGAAGAGGAATTAAAAAGAGTCAGAAGGGATTATAAAAAATGGTGTCGCGATCACCATCTCAAAGACCAAGCTTTATCTCATGTTGCCTATCGCCTCAAAGATTATGCTCGCTATATGAGAGTTCGCCTTGATTATGATACTCTGAGCGAAAAATTAAAGTCAGCTTCCGATTCAGACTTAGCAACAGTTATTTTAGCTGGTCATCCTGATTTGCTTTATTATTCAGATGGAGGTGGCCGGGGTATGCCCAGCTATTATCCCCTTGATCAGTCGCGGGAAAGATCAGTTGTCAATATTTCCCCTGGCTCAGTTGCTTTTAAGCAAGATCCGAGCTTTTTTGTTGCTTCCCGAATTCAGCAAGGGAAGGGAACTGCGCGCGGTCGTGAAACTACTCGCAATTATGCCGATGGTATTCAGCCAATCTCTCTGGAGCAAATGCGTGAAGTGTTGCCCCACCTGATTTATGAGAGTCCAGGTACGGCGCAGTATGATGCTGTTAGTGGACAAGTAATGAGAGAAGTTGATTTTTATCCTAAGGGCACAACGGCAGTTAACTTAGGGCGGGAGAGTCGACTAGTGACAGGCGAAGAGGCGGCTCGTATATTTGCTGATGCCTTAGCGCGTGGTCAGGTACAGCTTGAAGGAACAGAATTACTCAAGCGTAATCAAGAGGTAATAACGACGCTCAACGACCTTTGGATACGAGCGGGAGGGAAAATATAAACACATGATGGAAGGAAAATTTGATCAAGCACAATTAATAGCGTTTTATCAAGAGAAATTAGGGGGAATTTCTTCGCAAGCGGAGTTACAGAAAGCTTTGACTTCCGGAGCTTTAGATTTGGGATTAGATCCCGATGATTTTATTCCAGCCGAGAAGCGGGAGGAAATCAAACGAGACAATCCTGATGAAGTTATGATTGGTGGCAAACAATATTCCATTGAATATAAATATACTGCTGCTTGGTATGGCGAAAAAGAAAAATTCAGTGCCGCGGTTAAAATAGAACTTGCAGATATTATTCATTTATCTGAAGTACCCACTTTACCTTCTGGCCGGGAATTAACAATTGATGCCTCTGATAAAGATGGTGGTTGGTATTTTTCTGGAACTGATTTGGCAGATGTAAAAGAAAGATCACGGGAGTATCTAGTAAAAAAACAGTGGAAAGAATGGGAGTATAGCGACGATAAACCGAAAAAGGTTAGACTAGAAGACTTTGATTTACTTGGAGACTTACCGGAATTGCCAGAGCCTATTGAATATGGCACTGATCCGATTTCGGGTGAGCCAATATATTCTTATCCCGCTGTCATTGTGGACACTGGGTATGGTGATAAATATTATATTGCTTATTATTCTTCGCAGGCGGAAGCACAAGAGGCGCAAGGGAAAGTAGTGGCCAAGATGGAGGCGGCCGTGAAGGCAAGGGAAGTCGAAGAGGAAAAAGCGAGATTAGCCGGGCCGGCGAAGGAGCTACTTGAAGAAGTAAGACCGCGGTGGAAAAAGATTGACGCCGATTATAGGCGCTATGGACTGACCTATAGTGAGTATAATCGATTAAAATCAGATATACATCGGGCAGAAAATTTGTTGGATGAAGAATTTCGTGACTATAATCCAACCCAGGCGATAGAGTTACTAAATAAAGTTCGGGATACCATTGGGGAAAAGGAAAAAATAGTGGCAGAAAGAGAAGGTTTGCTGCCAGGAGTGAGTGAAGCCCGCGATCGATTAAAAGCAAAAGTAGGACTGATAGCGAGAAGTTCGAAACAGTATGGATTTTCTGACGATGACTTTAGCGAACTATATGATCAGTGGCAGGAAGCTGGCAAGCTTGTAGATCGGGAGGGTGGTGATCTGCGTCGGGCGGGAGAATTATTGAGTGCAATTAGTGATCGGCTAGAAAATGTGAATACGGAAGGCTGGGATACAGAAGCGGCGCAAAGATATTTAGAGGATAAGGATAGTCGATATGGCGAGAAAGTTATTATAAACATAAAAGGTGGTCAAGTTTTTTCGCTGGCCGGTGAAAAACTAAAGCGTATTGGTATCGGAACATCGCGGCAGCATTATCAGGTATCCCCGTCCGGTCATGGAGTCCAATTCCGCTATGTTTATGCTAGCGGTAATTCGGATGATCATACTTTTAAATTAGAAGACGGGACATATTCAATTTTTCGCGATGGCCAGCAGATATTTAGAGTAGAGGTTGATGGAGATGGTAAGGTTATCAGAGTTGTTGAACAAGTAGAGAGAGATTATGAATATGATGATTCGGGAACCACCTCTTATTATGATGAATCGGTTACTGCTAGCGATGAAGGTGAAGGCAGTGGTTTAGGGGCGATGGCGGACGCTTTTAAGGGTTTGAGTTTGGGTAATTTACCCGATGCTAGTGCTCGTCGAGAAAAGCAAACGGAGCCGGTAAAATTAGCCGGGACACCCGGACCGAAAGTAGAAGTAATATCTCGGCGGCGAGTATCGCGGCCGGAGCCAGAACCCGATCTTGGATTAGAGCCAGCTAGTGGTGATGTTTCTGCTGAAGAAGTAAAACCGACAATTGAAGATTTGACACTCGGGGAACGAGTAGAACTGCAACGGTCTGTTGAGGAAGTTCAACAGCGGATAGAATTACTGCGCCGACTTAATCCTCGTCCCAAAAATTCGAAAGCGTCAAATTTCAAAGAATTGGATAAAATATGGACTGCTTCGGGAGGGCTATTGAGTGACTTGGGGACTATAGAAAAATCACTGACAAATACCGAGATGTATATAGACAGAGTGCGGGGACAGATTCAGGGCGTTGGTGCTCGACTTGATAAGTTGTATGTTCGACTAGGCAAACTACAAGGCGGGGAAGTGGTAAGCTTATCAGCAGCTTGGCAGGAAGTTCCTGGAGTAGTTGATAAAAATGGCGATGCTCAAGAATTTATTACCGAGAAGATGGCCACGCGTGATCAGATTATCAGTGCTACTAGAAAATTATTAATTACTAAAAAGAGGGATATGGCAGATGGAGGTATCAACTTGGAAGAAGTGCTAGAGGAGGTATTGGCTGAATTTTAATTATCGTTTTCCAGGGCTAAGTGGTTTTGTATTATGTGGGGATTATGTTATGGGAAATGGGTTGTTTATTATATGCTAAGATAACTACAATATTTAAGAAAATAAACCAAAAATATGCCAGGTAATACTTTTGGTCAATTATTCAAGGTAACAACAGCGGGTGAGTCTCATGGTGGGGCGTTAGCGGCCATTGTCGATGGTTGTCCACCGGGGTTGGAGCTTGCAGTTGAAGATATTCAGGGCGAATTAGACCGTCGTCGACCCGGACAAAGTGAAATTACCACTCAGCGTCAAGAAGAAGACAAGATTGAAATTATGTCTGGCGTAACAGAGGGTAAAACCACCGGCACCCCTATATTGCTAATAGCATACAATAAAGACGCCAAGAGCGAGGATTATCGTAAACTAAAAGATGTCTATCGACCTGGCCACGCTGATTATACTTATCAGGCCAAGTATGGTCTTCGCGACTGGCGTGGGGGCGGACGAGCTTCGGCGCGCGAGACGCTGGCGCGGGTAGCAGCTGGAGCGATTGCTCAGAAATATTTACGCGAGAAGATGAAATTTGAAGTGGTAAGTTACGTGGAGCAAGTGGGAGATATTAAGGCTGATATAGATTACCGCCAGGTTGAGAAGAAAGACGTGGAAGGCAATAGCCTGCGTTGTCCGGACAAGCAGGCGGCCAAGGAGATGGTAGCGTTGATTGAAAAAGTACGCGCCGAGAGTGATTCTATCGGCGGGGTGATACGAGGGGTGATCAGGGGTGTGCCAGTTGGTCTAGGTGAGCCTGTATTTGATCGGGTGCCAGCCGATCTGGCTAAAGCAATGATGAGTATTGGAGCGACCAAGGGCTTCGAATATGGCTCTGGCTTTGCCGCTCCAGCGATGCGGGGTAGCGAGCACAATGACGCTTTTTGTGCCAACGATAAATGTAAAATAAAGACCTGTTCTAACCATGCCGGAGGCACATTGGGTGGGATTACTACCGGCGAAGATATTCATTTTCGACTAGCTTTTAAGCCAGTGGCTACTATCGGTAAGGAGCAGGACACAGTTGACAAGGATGGTAATAAAGCTAAGCTGTCAGCAGCTGGCCGGCATGATCCGTGCGTATTGCCGCGCGCCGTGCCGATTGTAGACGCGATGGCGGCACTGGTAATAATGGATCATTATTTGCGCCATAGAGCCCAGAATTCATGAGTATTGCTAATAAAAATTCTCAGCGAATAGTTCTCACGGGATTTATGGGTTCCGGTAAAAGCGTGGTGGCCGATAAAATTGCTAAGTTTTTAGGTTTGGAAATGGTAGAAATGGATGAGATAGTGCTGGCTAAGTCAGGTCGCAAGAGTATCAATGAGATATTTGATAAAGATGGCGAGGATAAATTTCGTGAGCTGGAAGCGAAGGTGGCCGAAGAGTTAGGTGGCCGAGAAAATGTAGTTATTGCTACGGGAGGTGGAGTAGGGATTAATGAAAAAGTATTAAAAAAGCTAGTGGGGACAACAGTTTTTCTTGACACGCCGTTCGATGAGATTGAGAAACGACTCGAAGGCGATGTTAGTCGACCATTGTTTCGCGACAAAAACCGAGCACAAAAGTTGTTCACTGAGCGCTTGCCCCAATATCGCGCTAACGCTGACTACATTGTTCTTACCGGCGGTAAAGATATTGATGAAGTGGCGCGTGAGGTAGCGATGAATTTAATATTTATGTGTGGCGGTGGTGGTTGTGGGACGTGTGGAGGGTGTAATAGCTAATAATATGAATATCACCGGCAAAATAAAAGAGTGCATTATCATCGGCGATCCAGTTGAGCATTCTCTGTCACCAGTGATGCATAACGCAGCTTATCGGGAGCTGGGTCTTGAAGGCCAGTATGTTTTTAAAGCTGAGCGGGTAAAATCTGGCGAAGTTGGTAAGATGGTAAATAGGGTACGAAAGGAAGGAGTGCGTGGGCTGACTTGCACGGCGCCGCATAAGGAAGAGGTAATGCAATATCTGGACGAGATTGATCCAATAGCGAAGAAAATCGGCGCGGTCAATACGGTGGTCAATGATAATGGCGTGCTAACGGGATACAATACTGATTGGTTGGGGACGGTGATGCCGTTGGAGAAAGTGACAAAGTTGTCCGGTAAAAAGGTGGCTTTGCTTGGAGCAGGTGGAGCCGCGCGCGCGATGGCTTATGGTGTAGTAGAAAAAGGCGCGGAGTTAAAAATATATAATCGGACAGTGGAGAAAGCCAAGGAGTTGGCAAGTGAGTTGGGCTGTCGGGCGGGGAGTTTGGATGAAATTAGAGAGGTTAAAGATTGCAATATTATTTTGAATTCTACTGCTGTTGGTATGGGTGAGCGAACAGGTGAATCGCTGGTGCCAGAGAAATATCTTACTGATAAACATATCGTCATGGACGCTGTCTATGTACCGCTTAAAACTAAGCTACTTACTGACGCTCAACTCAAAGGCGCTCAGATAATTCTCGGTACCGAGATGCTGCTCTGTCAGGGAGTAGCGCAATTTGAGCTCTATACGGGCGAAAAAGCTCCAGAAGAAGTAATGCGGCGAGCGATAGAAGAGCCTCTTTTAGTTTGTAAATAAATATGCCAAAAATAAACATCTGTACTGTCGTCACGGGTGAGACATTGGCGGAATTCCGACAAAATTTACAGGATATCCAGCGGGTATCCGATTTTGTCGAACTGCGAGTAGATTATATTAATGGTTTCAAGCCGGAAGACGTTGCTGCGATTAAAGAAAAGACGACTAAGCGAGCGATTTTTACTTGTCGGCATCAAGATGAAGGTGGCAAATTTACTGGATCAGAAAAAGAGCGGCTGGCGATAATTGCCGAGGCCGCCGTCGCTGGCTTTGATCATATCGACATTGAGCTGTCAGCGATTGATAATCTGGATCGCAGTCGGGTAAGCGAAGGTACTAAGATTATTTGCTCCTATCATGATTTTGATAAAACACCCAATTACAAGGAGCTGACAGGAATAGTTGACCAGATGCGAGCCAAGCAGGTTGATGTTATAAAAATTGTGACGACGGCTAAGGATGATAAGGATGTTAAAAAACTGATGAAACTACTTATCAATAAGGCGGCCGATGAGAGAATGATCGTGCTGGGCATGGGGGAGGAAGGAAAGATTACTCGCATCATCGCGCCACTATTTGGCAGTTATTTAACTTTTGCCTCAGCAGGAGATTCAGAGACAGCTCCGGGGCAGATTGATATCGAGGAGTTGCGGGAGATTTATGGGCAGATCGATAAATCGGCGCAGATTATGGCTAATAAATTGCCGACAGAACATGAGTCTACCCAGCCGGCAGATAGATTAGACGAAGAAGCGCTCGAAGAAGAATATAGTGGTCCTTCCGCGCGTACTATCCAGCGGGAAAAGGCCAAGCGAGCTCCACAAGGCCAGACAAAGGGTGGGTTGGCTGAACGTCTTAAAAGCAATCGTGGTTTTGTACGTTCGCGTCGTCAACCGACTATAAAAATCATTGATAAAACAAAAAAAGACGGATAATAACAAAGTACATAAGTTATGTTATCCCCATCGTTCGTTGACAAAACGTAAAGCCTCGCTATAATGTACCCAGTATGCAAAATAACGTTGCGGAAATCTATTTCAGCTTTTACTTTACCGACTATTCAAGCCGGCGGGCTTAGCATTTTGCATCATTATAGGGAAAATCGCCGGCCACAGGGTCGGTTTTTTTGTGGAGTGAGCAGGGATTCGTCATAATTACTTCGTTCACGGCTCACAAAACTTCGCAAAGTTCACTTAGCAATCATGACGAATCCCTGCTCCAAGTTTGGTGAGTGTGGTAATATTTATAAGTAATTTAAATTAAAAAACAATGGTAAAAAATCAAAGAGAGAAAATAGATCAGATTGACAGCGGCATTCTCAAGCTCTTAGAAGAAAGAGCTCAAGTGGCAAAGCAGATTGGTCGGGAGAAAAAGAAAGCCGGGCTGTCGGTTTTTTCTCCGACACGTTTTGATGAAGTAGTCGGGGGTCTGGCGAAGCAGGCGAAGCTAGTCAAGGAAGACGACATCCGCTCTATCTACCGAGAGGTTCAGTCGGCCATGATCGCCCTGGAGGGTGGAGTTAAGATTGGCTTTTTGGGAGAACGCTTGTCGCTAATAGAAGAGGCAGTTAGGGAAGAATTTGGCCAGCAGAGTGAAGGGGAGCCTAATAACAATCTTGAACAGTTGCTGATTGAGGTCAGAAAGAGTAACATGGATTTGGGTGTAGTGCCGCAATGTCATCCGATCACTGGTTCAACGGCCGATATTTTATTTGAAGTGGGTAAGCATAAACTATCAGTAATACGTAAGATAACGGTACCGATCCACTTAAATCTAGTTTCGCGGGAAAGCAAGCTGGCCAATGTAGCTGTGGTTTACGGAGTCAAGGAAGCCCTTGATCAATGTCAAAAGTGGCTGCAACAGAAGTTAGGCAAAGCCCAACTACGAGTATGCGATGATAATCAAAAAGCTTTGTTTGAAGCCCGTAAGAAAAAGAATACGGCCGCGTTGGTTAATCTGTCCTCTTTACCTAATTTGCCGGAGTTGAGGTTATTGGCCAAGAAAGTCGAGGACAAGGACTTAAATCACGCTCATTTTTGGGTGGTAAGTCGAGAGAAAGACAAGCAAACCGCTGGCACAGAAACAGCTGTCTCGCTAGCGGTAA
This sequence comes from Parcubacteria group bacterium, assembly GCA_043826745.1. GTDB lineage: Bacteria > Patescibacteriota > JABMPQ01 > JABMPQ01 > JABMPQ01 > JABMPQ01. The sequence goes on along the minus strand of JBDRPV010000105.1, from coordinate 3,174 downwards.
AAAACAGAGTCGGCGCCCTACGCGATGTGCTTAATTTCTTTGTTGAGAATGAGATTGACTTAACTTACCTGCAATCCAAGCAGAATCCGGAAAATCCCGAGCAGTACCTGTTTTTTATCACTTTCAAGGGTGGTCAAGAAGACAAAGCGGTAAAAAAACTATTTGTCGCCCTGAATGAGGAATGTCCCTATTTTAGCTGGCTAGGCAGTTATTAGTAACAGGAAATTATGACGGAGGAAGAGATTAAAAAAATTGAAGATTTGGCCAATGAAGTCCGGGCGGAAACGCTGAAGATGATCTGCCGAGCTGACTCGGGTCATCCGGGTGGTTCGCTTTCAATCGTCGATGTTTTAGCTGTTTTATACGGCTTTAAGCTACGGCATCGTCCGACTGAACCGAAATGGCCCGAGCGTGATCGCTTTGTGCTCAGTAAAGGCCACGCTGCTCCGGCTTTATATGCTACGTTGGCGTTGACGGGCTATTTTAACCGAAAGTTGCTAGCAACTTTACGCGAACTTGGTTCGTCCCTACAAGGTCACCCCGACATGAATAAGACACCGGGTCTGGATTTTTCGACCGGTTCTCTGGGGCAGGGTTTGTCGGTGGGGTGTGGCATGGCGCTGGCGGCTCAGATTGATAGTCGAAAGTACCAGACATATGTTCTCGTTGGTGACGGCGAACTTCAGGAAGGACAAAATTGGGAGGCGTTGATGTTTGCCAATCAGCACAAGTTAAATAATCTGACTCTAATTGTTGATGACAATGGCATGCAACTAGAAGGGCCAACGGAAAATATCACTGACCTAGGGGATATCGGTGAAAAAATGGCTGATTTTGGCTGGATGACGCTCGAGATTGATGGTCATGATTTGGAACAAATCGAAGAAGCGATTGAGTCAGCCCAGAGTTCGAGTGAACCAACTGCCATTATAGCCAATACAGTTAAGGGCAAGGGGATTTCTTTTATCGAGACAGCTAACGAATATCACGGAAAGCCTTTGTCTGAGGATGAGTTACTAAAGTCACTTAAGGAATTGAAAAATGACTGAAATGAAAAAACAATCACCACGGGAAGCTTTTGGACAGACTTTATTAGAAATTGCAGAGGAAGAACCACGCTTAATAGTTTTGGGTGGCGATTTAACTAAATCAACCAAGGTGGACTTATTTGCCGAGCGTTATCCAGAGCGTTTTTTCAACGCCGGTATTGCCGAGCAAAATATGATTGGGGTGGCCGCTGGTTTGGCGGCTAGTGGCAAGATACCCTTAGCTGCTAGTTTTGCCGTCTTTATTACCAGTCGAGCCAACGAGCAGGTGCGAGCGGCGGTAGCTTTACCTAAGCTGAATGTAAATTTGGTGGGAACGCACGCTGGCCTGTCGGCTAGTCAGGATGGTTCTAGTCATCAATCTGTTGAAGATATGGCCTTAATGTGCGCTTTGCCCAATATGACTGTATTGGCGCCGGCTGATGCCCACGAGACTAAATTGGTAACACGGGCAATGATCAAGCACGAGGGGCCAATCTATATGCGCCTACCGCGTCATGAAGTAACTGATGTCGTTGGATTGTCTGGCAAAAAAGAATTTGTAATCGGTCAAGGCGATCAGTTGATGACCGGTGATGACGTTACAATTATCGCTTGTGGCACGATGACAGCCGAGGCGGTGGTAGTGGCACAGGAGTTAGCAGCGCAAGACATAAAAGCCGATGTGTTAAATATGGCTTCTATTAAGCCTCTGGATGAAAAATTACTGATCGAATCAGCGCAGAAAACAGGTAAAGTTGTCACCATCGAAGATCATACAATCATCGGTGGCCTAGGTGGCGCAGTCGCTGAAGCACTTAGTCGCAATCATCCAACTAAATTAAAATCATTTGGTGTAAATGACGTTTTTGGCGAATCCGGTCGGACGGAGGATTTGTATAGCGCCAGAGGTTTGACGGCTGAGAAGTTATTTCCTGAGATTTTAAAATTTATTAATAAGTAACTATTTGGCTGTCTGGTATGCCGGAGAAAGACGTTGAGTCGACTGAGTGGGCACGGATCCCCCACTGAAAGTGGGGGAGAACGAAGTCGACGCCCGAGTCGAATTTCCACGCCGGGGAAATTTGACGTGCTTTCGGGGCATACCAGACAGCCAACACCAATTACTATGACTAAACAATTTTCCCAAGAAAACTTAGAAATTATCGCTGGCCCCTGCGCTGTTGAAAACAAAGAGCAGATTTTAAAGACAGCTGAATTTCTGCAAAAAGCTGGTCTAAAAATCATGCGGGGCAGTATCCATAAACCCCGAACAACAGCTGACAGCTTTCAGGGAGTAGGCAATGAAGGACTGTCCTGGATTAAAGAGGCGAAGGAAAAACATAACCTGAAATGGCTAACGGAGATCACAGATTCCTCTCAAATAAAGGACATGGAGGCAGTGGTTGATTTTTGGCAGGTGGGTGCGCGCAATATGCAGAATTACGAGCTTTTGAAAGAATTAGCTAAGCAAGAGAAGCCAGTTTTCTTAAAACGAGGATTAGCAGCTGATTTGAAAGATTGGTTAGGAGCAGCTAGCTATCTTAAAGCTGATAAAAATCCGGAAGTGGTATTAGTCGAACGAGGAATAAGGACTTTTAGTGATAGTAGTCGTTTTACTTTAGATTTAGCAGCGATTAAAAAAATCGAACAAGAAACTGACTATACTGTTTTCGTCGATCCTTCACACGCGGCGGGGGAAATAAAGCTGGTGGGACCGCTCGCCCTGGCGGGCATAGGGGCTGGTGCTTCTGGCCTAATCGTGGAAATTCATCCTCAAGCCGATCAGGCTTTGTGCGATGGTCAACAATCATTAAACTTTACGGATTTTTCTCAGCTGATAAAAAAAGCTAAAGCAATTCAGCAAATAGTTGATGGCCAAGATTAATCTCAAATTTAAAGACGGTCGGACTTCCCAGATTATTATGCTGGATAAAAAACCAGCTGATTTGTTGTGCGGCGAACTTAAAAAAGAAAAATACCAGTATGTTGTCTTATTTTGTGACAGTCAAGTCGCCAAGTTATATGGCCGGGCTGTAGAACAAAAAATTAGTTCAGTCACCAAAACTGATCTTATCACTTTCCCAGTCGGTGAGCAGTCTAAATCTTTCCCTGTATTTGCTAAAATAATCGGCCAGGTAGCCGAAAA
>JBDRPV010000104.1:0-2906 GCA_043826745.1 Parcubacteria group bacterium | reverse complement strand
CTGCAAGCTCTTCTGCTGTAGCTAACGGATCTTGGATAGTTGCGGTAGCTTGGGTAAGCAGACTTTGGTTGTTATTATCGTGAGGTTGCTGTGGCCTGGCTGCTGTTGCCTGTCCCCTTGTTGCCAGTGCACGGAAAAAATCATACATTTCTCCGCAAAGCCTGTCGGCCTCATTGCCGCTATAGGTATCGTAGCAAAGGGCTATGGCCTGGGTTGCTTCCCACTGAGAATCGAGCCTTTGGTTGTTTCGGCTTTCGCCAACGCCGTATCTGTCGGCAAAAGCTAAAAATGAATTTAGGGACAAGGCTTCGTTATTTTGGTAGATGGGGATCGAGAGTCTTGGAAACCAGGACGCTGGAACTTGCTCTTGGTTTTCGTCAATGCTAAATTCAAGATATCTGGCAAAATCAAAGCATTGGTGTTCGGTCTCGGTTAATGTTGAATTGCTCCCGTCAGGAGATGTGTTTCGGGGATGGTAGGAGCTGGTTGGATTGGCGATATCTACTCTTGCTTGATTGTAATTCATAATGGCGGCATCTGTCTCTTGGAAACATCTGCCAATTGCTAGATTTGCTTCTCTTCTGGAATCTATTCTGCCGTTATTGTTGAGGTCTCCAAAATTTGCATAGTCTTGGTAGTTGCCAGGCGGGAAACTGTTGGTAGGGATAGCATTTGTCACTTTTTTGTTCCTCCTTAATAGGGAATCTCTGCCTATATATATATCGTTAGAAAACAGAAGAAATTTCAGTTATAATTGCTTTTGTCATGCCCCACAAGTACGTTTTAAAATCCCATTTTAATGCGGAGCAAAGCTTTAGCATTGACTATGAAAAGGAATTGACCGAGGAGCAGCTCCCTGTAGTTACTTCCAGGGGTGGTCCTATGCTCGTTATCGCCGGTGCCGGCTCCGGTAAGACCCGCACTGTTACCTATCGCGTAGCTTACTTAGTTGAATCCGGGGTCCCCCTTGATCGCATCCTTTTAGTTACTTTTACCAACAAAGCTGCCAAAGAGATGATGAGCCGGGTAGAGCTTTTGCTCAAACAAGATGTTAAGGGGATTTGGGGTGGAACCTTTCACCACATTGGTAATAGAATTTTAAGACAGCACGCCAAACTAATCGGTTTTGAATCCAACTATACTATTATCGATCGGGCTGACTCTAAAGAATTAGTCTCTGGCTGTATTGTAGAAGCCAATATTGATACCAAGGCTAAAAAATTCCCCAAGCCGGATAATCTCCTTTCAGTTTTTGGTTTGACTATTAATACCAATCGCAATATTACCGACGTGATTGCTTATGATTACCCACAGTTTGAGCCACTGATCGATGATATTGAAGGGATCCACAAGCTCTATCAGGCGCGCAAGAAAAAGAATAACTTGATGGACTTTGACGACCTGCTTTACTATACCTGGAAGCTTTTAAAGGATAATCCAGAGGTAGCAGAAAAGTTCTCCCGTAAATTTTTGCACGTTATGGTTGATGAGTATCAAGATACAAACTTTCTGCAAGCCAGGATTATTAAGCTCATGGCCAGCCGGGCGCAGAGTATTATGGCGGTGGGGGATGACTCGCAATCGATCTATTCTTTCCGTGGGGCCCATTTCCAAAATATTATAAAATTCCCCCAAGAATATCCCAATGCCCAAATTTTTAAACTCGAGATCAACCACCGCTCAACCCCGGAGATCCTGGATTTAGCCAACCAATCAATTGCCAATGCGACCGAGCGCTATGAAAAAACCTTGCGGGCCAATCGGGCGGCCGGCCAAAAACCAATTGTTTTAGCGACGAATACTGTCTACGAGCAGGCGAGCTTTATTGCTCAGCGGATGCTTGAGCTGCGCGATGAAGGAACTCCCCTCGACGAGATGGCAGTTCTTTATCGCTCACATTACCAGTCCATGGAGATCCAGATGGAGCTGACCAAGCGGGGGATCCCTTTTGATGTCAGATCAGGTATCCGTTTTTTTGAAGAAGCGCACATCAAAGACGTTTTGGCTTATTTAAAAATTTTTCACAATCCGCGCGACGAGATTTCCTGGGGGAGAATTTTAAAATTACTGGATAAGATTGGACCCAGAACCGCCGAGAAAATCTTTCAACACATTGCGGGGACCCCTAAGCCGATTGATGAAGTTATTTCCGAGCGGATGAAAGACTTTATTCCGCGCGGGGGAGAGCGCGGCTTTGCTGATTTTCAGGCCTTGATCTCGCAGCTGCGCGACAATGCCGATAAGCCGGCCGAGATGATTAAGATAGTTGCTGCCTCCAGTTATTCCGATTATCTACAAACAAAATATCCTAACTATCGCGACCGCTTGGAAGATCTAGAACAGCTTGGCGGCTATTCAATCCAGTTTAAGGATTTAGAAGAGCTTTTAAGCTCACTCGCTTTAGTCTCCGGGATGGAGTCAGAGACTATTGTTGAAGGGGAGGTCGTTGATAAAGAGGCTTGTGTTTTGTCGACGATTCATCAGGCTAAGGGGCTGGAGTGGAAGGCGGTTTTTGTGGTCTGGCTGGCTGATGGGCGTTTTCCTTCATATTTAAGTTTTGGCAAGGATGAGGAGATGGAAGAAGAGCTGCGGCTATTTTACGTTGCAGTCACCCGGGCTAAAGACGAATTATATTTAACTTACCCTTTAATCTATTCCGGCTACGAAGGCCAGGTCTTGCTTAAAAAATCGCGCTATCTAGAGGATGTCCCCGGCTTTCTTTTTGACAAATGGGAGCTGGACGAAGAGGGCCGCGAAGAAGAAATTGATTTAAGCAATTACCACGAAACAAAAGTTAAGACCCGCGACGATGGATTTCAAGCGATCTCTTTAAATGATCTTGAGTTTATGAAATAGGGCTAGAGGCTCTTTTCGATCTTTTTTAGTTCTTTTTCTTTGTTAAGAGC
>JBDRPV010000103.1:0-2406 GCA_043826745.1 Parcubacteria group bacterium | reverse complement strand
TTCGGCGTCAAAAACTTCTTTTAAGTTGTCTGGTAATTTGGCGTAAGCTAATTTTAATTCTTCTTTTTCTATTTTCATACAAATTTTATTATCCCCACATATCAACACCGGCGCCAGCGTGCATATAGTTGTAACCGGGCGATGTAGTATCTGCAACGATAGCATTTTTAATAGCAATTTCTTGGCTTTTATCTAATTTAGTTCCTTTACCTTTTTGCAGGTCATCGAGATTTCGTTTTGTTAACTTAGTCGCAATTTTTACTAGGATTTCAGCATCAAGTTTAACGATGTCCGGGTTTGACATTGTCCCTAGTACAGTGTCAACTTCTCCCCAATTGCCACTGTCGGCCGCCGTCCCCAGTTTCTCGCCGTTATTTTTAATATCTTCTTTTTCCTTCTTTTCTTTATCCTCTTTCTCCTCTTTTTCTTTCTCTCTCTCGGCTTTTTTGGCATCAACCCGCTCTTTACCAGTTTTGCCTAAGAAAGAATACGATCCGCCGCCACCCGAACTCATGGCCGCTTGGATGTCCGTGATGGCGTCGCTGGTGGCCAAGAGCGGATTTTTAACGGCATCAATAACTCTTTTGCCAGCTTCAGATTTACGGAAAGCCTTTCCGGTATCACTTTCCCAGGCTTGTTGGGCTGTGGCTGAGACTCTTCCTCCTACTGCTTGCGTCTTAGAGACAGCTGTTTGAGCGCCAGATACAGTTCTAGCCACCGCTCGACTTACCATGTTAGGACTCCAGGCATTACCGCCGGTTGCGACATGCAGTTGCCTCTGATTTTGAACCCCTTGTGCCCATTGGGAAGCCGATCTACCAGCGTTACCTACTGCTCCCCCAGTATATCTGCCAGCAAGTTTAAATCCTCCGCTTATCCCCTTGGCCCCAAGTAAAGTGGCGCCTCCAGCAACACCAGTGGCCATTTTGGCCCCCGCCGCGCCGAATTTGTTGGCGATGAAGATACAACCAAGTAGGAGACCGATAATCACGGCATCAATCATCACCAGGCCACCGCCACTACCTCCCGCTAGCTCGACAATACCATTACCGTCACCTGTCTCAAGAAGTTTGAAAACAACATAGAGCGGGATAAGAAAAGCGGGAGCAAAAAAGGCCTGGTTAATTAATTTATCTAGCCACTGTTGAAAATAATTAAATTTATTATTAGGAATAATTCTTGAAACAAAAGCAATGGGTGAAAAAATATATAGAAGAAGAAGAGAAATGGTCCGGATTATAAATAAAATGGCCGCTGTCAGCAAAACAAAAGTTGTCACCAAAATGATAATAATATTGCCCAAAGTTTGACCGATAATACTAATAAAGTTTAAGCGACTAACCACTGGCGGCACCAAATGCTTATTAGCTTTACTATTTGCTTCAGTTTGGGTTGAGGCGCTTATAAAATAAGCTCCCAGATTCATATTTTTGACCAATTTCGTACTGATAGTACTTTTGCCACCATCATTCATTTGCGAATAAAACTCATAAGCAATAACGTTGGAAGCGTCAATAACAACTCGAGTAAAGAAACCACTGAAATTAACCAAGAGAGCGATAACGACCACATTGACAATCATTTTTTGCGGACTACCCATACCCTCTAATTCAAAAACTGTGCCCAAAGCGATATATAATAGAACAAAGACAAAACAGAGATTAGCTAAATCGCGGGCCACTTTCCAAACATTAGCCACAGCCGGCGCCGAAAACCAAGCCCCAATCGCTGAAATAGACATAGCCACGGACGCGTCAAATATCGTACTGGCTAGCCATAAAAGCAAAGCAAAGACCGAGACGATGATATTGCTAACCCAACCGGTTCCAATTAAAATACAATTTCCGATATTAGGAGACAGACTCCAGGCGGGCCAACAAGAAGCATCGTTAAGGGCTTTGTCTTTAGCCAGTTCTGTTTGTACAACAACCCTAGAATCTTGCAAACTTTTAATCGATTGATCCACCCTGGTTTGAGCGGCGGTTATTTTATCTTGGTCATTTGACGCCATGGCTGAGGATAGGTCGACCTTAGCAATTTGGCTTGTGCGGGCTGCCATGTCATTATTTAGAAGCGCTATCTTTTGATTAGCGTCGGCTATCATTTGATCAATTATTTGTACACGCCAACGGTTATAATTAATAGAGTTTGGGCCGGTACCTAAAGCCTCGGAGTTGAAAGTGTTCCATATTCTCCATTGCGAGGCAATTTTATTTGCTTCTTCTCTTTTTGCCTGCAATTGGCCTAGTATTCCAGTTAGATCGGTGATTTTTTGCTTATCTTCATTTATTCGGCCATTTAAAGCTGAGATATCACTTGTATCTAAACTTTTGTAGTACTCAGGAATTCCCGGGACTGGGGGTAAATCTTTGGTATATTCAGAATTTTCTGGTTTTGATGGGTCGC
>JBDRPV010000102.1:0-4570 GCA_043826745.1 Parcubacteria group bacterium | reverse complement strand
AGACAATGTTGTCCCGACGGTATCAGCTAACCCGGCGGGTGGGACATACACTTCGGCGCAGTCGGTAGTTCTCTCGGCCAACGAAAGTCCGATAACAATTTATTACACTGATAACGGTTCTACACCGACTACTTCGTCAGCTACTTACAGTAGCGCTATCAGTGTTAGTGCTTTGGGCACGACCGTCTTAAGGTTTTTTGCGGTTGATAATAAAGGCAACCAAAGCTCGATTGTAACTGAAACTTATATTATTACTAGTGCGCCGGCCGGTATCACTTTAACTAAGACGGCTACCACTAGTGTTGTTCCTATCAAAGTAGCTAGTAACGATAACCGGCAAATAGCTGCGGCGAGCTCTCTGCTTGGGGAAGCGGGCGGTTTACTGGCGGTAAGTTTGGGTGGTCAGTATCGTGATCTGAAGCTTAAGTTAATCAAGGTAAATCTTTTGTTACTGGTGATTTCCCTAGTGCTGGCCTTGCTTATTTTACGACTGCCTTGGTTGAAAAAAATACCGGCTCGGTTATCAATTCCACGTTTTATTCTATTTGTATTATTGGCTCTTGGTTTAAGCGCTTTAGCTAGCTTATCAGTGTTGATTAATGTTAGCCAGATTAGCGCGGCGGCCACTGACGTTAATCCAGGCAATTACATCAGCTATCGTTTAGATTATTCTAATACGGGCGGAGAAGATGCCTACGGGGTTTATATCGTTGACGCTATTCCGACATATTCTACGTATGTGGCTAATACGCTTGATCTCAACGGCAAGCTCAAAACTGATGCGGCGGATACGGATACCGCCGATTATAATAGTACCAACAAGGGCAAAGTTACCTTTCAAATAGGTACGGTGACGGTCGGTTCCTCGGGGTACGTTAATTTCAAAGTTAAAGTAAATGATAATGCGCCGATGGGGGCGGTGATTGTCAATCAGGGTAATGGTGCTTTCAATCCGGGCAACGTTGCTTTCCAAAGTAACACCGTGCAGAATACAGTAGTCGCCACCGGCTTGATTTCCGGTTTTGTGTTTTATGATGCCAATAATAATGGTACGCGCGATAGTGGCGATTTTGGCATCTCGGGAGCTAATGTCAAGCTTTACAATGATGTTGATAAAAATGGTGCTTTGGATACTAGTGTAGATACCTTAGCACACACTAAGTCGTCAGCCAGTAATGGTAGTTACGACTTTACCGGACTTTCCGCTGGCTACTATTTGGTTTATGTTGATAATTTGAATACCAGCTATAAGTTGACCACGGGTAACATGCCAGGCCAGGCCGTTTTAGCTACTAGTACCCAGCAATACACTGGTGCTGATTTTGGCTATTACTCCGAGCCGCAATTGCCGGTGACACCACCGATAGTAGGCGGGAAAAAGGATGATGGCAGTGATAGTAGTACCGACACAGTAGTTAGTAGATTACCAGTAGATAGAGTGAGTGATTATATCAGAGATTTCCTGCCCAATAAGACGGACGAGGAAGAAGAAGAGGAGGAGACAGAAGAAAATACCAAGCGACCAGACAAGCTAGAAGAGTCTGATGACTTAAAACGGCCTCAAGAAAAAGATATTACTAAAGGGGTACCATTAATTGTCAAAGAAATAATATCCTGGTGGGAAAGGTTCAAAGATGCCAACAAAAATTATATTGCGCCCTTCTTGTTTTTATTAACCTTATTGAACTTTTTACTAGGAGTACCGCTGTCAATTTTGTTATCATATTTACACTACTTGCTGCAAGTCTTTACCGAGCCGCTGTTGTTTTTCAGTAAGAAGAAGCGTCAAGGCTGGGGAGTGGTCTATGATTCTTTGACTAAGCAGCCATTAGATTTAGCGTTAGTCAGGTTGTTTGATCAAAAAACCAACAAATTGGTAGAAACGAGAGTAACTGATGTTGCTGGCCGCTTCTTGTTTATTGTGGAACCAGAAAAGTCATATTATCTGACTGTTGATAAACCCTATTATACCTTTCCTTCTCGGTACTTAGAGGGCAAGAAGGCGGATGCCAATTATCATGATCTATATTATGGCAATCTAATTTCGGCTGATTCTGACCGAGAGTTAAAGGAAGCTGGTCACATTGCTGTCAATGTCCCCCTTGATCCTCAGGAAGGCTATGTTTTTAACCAAGCTTATCCGCAGCGACCAATCAAAACTCCAATTAGGAATTTACGCGATGCGGCTACTTTACCAGCGCAGCAAATAGAACGAGAGGATCAGCGCATTTTACATTCTGCCTGGTGGCGTAAAGCTAATCAGATCGCTGCCTATATTGGTCCGATCTTAGGTTTGGTCAGCTTTATTATTTCTCCTACTTGGTTGACCTTTGCCTTCTTGCTATTACACATTATTCTGCTAATATTATTTAACCGTTTGGCGTTGGGTAAATCGGCTAAGCCGTGGGGTAAAGTGTTTAGTGTGGCCAATAAGAGCTCGTTGCCGCGGTCAGTGGTTAGATTATTTGATAGCAAATACGGAAGGTTGTTGCTGACCACTGTCAGTAAAAGTGATGGACGGTATGGTTTCTTGGTGGGTCAAGAAACATATTCGCTAGTGCCATTTAAAGATGGATATAAATTCCCACCGCAAAAGATAGAGATAATTGGTACAAAAGAGCGAGTAGTGCGTAAGGATTTGGGAATGGAGAAGAGCGAGTAGGAGACCAAGAGAAAATTTTAGCAAGCCGCCATCGTCTAGTGGTCAGGACACATGGTTCTCATCCATGAAACCGGGGTTCAATTCCCCGTGGCGGTACCATTGGGTTTTTTAGTACGCATAATCTACCAGAAGCCTTTAAACAAGCCAAGATCTCGGGTTCCACTAGGCTGTTGGCGACGGGGGATAGAGTTGAGGAGTGGATACTTGGTTGATCGCTTGTTTTGGGGGAGTAGGAGGGGTGATCAGGGTGTTCCATTAGACAATTAGGTTTCTAGAAAGAAAGCCCTCATTTGAGGGCTTTTTGTGTTGAGATGGTTGGTTTTTAAATACTCATAGTCTACTGGAAAACCGCCATATGTGTGTACACATTGCCATTTTTCCCTGACAAAATCAGCCAATTACAGTATTAATTATACGTTAATCAGTTGGCATATTCTTGCACTTTTCATAGCATATTTTTTCCTCCGGTGATCTCCAGAAATGGTTCGGTGTTTTTATTGCTTCGAGAGCAAAAGACTCTCGTAACCGAACAACACTAACAAGGAGGTTACCATGCCCAGATATCCAGACGAGCTCACCGACGAGGAAGCAAGAGAAGAGGCAGAGGAGTTGGAAGAGCGCCTCGAAGAACTCGACAGGATTACCGCTCCCTGGTTTGGCAAACAACTAATCGAAGTAGCAGAGGAAGACCAGGAGGTTGGTGAGAACTAGCCTAGAGACTCCCATCATTAGCGGACAGTAGGGTTAACGATGGACATTCAAAACAGTGAAAATGATTTATCAAGGAGGTGTCTATCATGACCAAAAAAACTGAACCGCTGAAACGTAAAAACATTCTTCGCCCCGAACGTTCACCCTGGCCTACTGACCCCGAGTTTTTAGAACGTTGTCGCCAGAACGCAGAGGATTGCGACGAGATTTGGAGAGGACACTCTCTAGTCATTCTCAACGCTATGTCTCAGGCATTCTGCGACGGTGACAAGGATGAGGGTTCAGTAGACTAGAACCTTCAGCCCCTCCCCCTGGCTAGTACGCCACCATACGTACTAGCCTTTTTTATTTAAGACCATTGTTGGGAGGCAAAGGGTGTGCTGGGAAGTAACCAATAGCACAACATTGGGATTAAGTAGTGTATTGGATGTCTTGTTCTCAATCTGCAGCCATGTATAATTAAGGAAAGTAATTAATACAAAACATATGTTAGAAGTAGCAGAGGGTTATGAATTTGACCCTGACGCTAAAGATCCTGGATCGGGCCAATCTGTTGGAGTTACCAAGGGTGGTAAGGAACTTCCTTACGAGTCAGATGATAGATCGAAGGGAGATAATGATAATTGGGTTACGGGATATTTTGAAAAAGTTGATGCGGCTAACAGAGATTTTGGGGATGATCCAGAGGTGAAGCGATATGTAGAAGTTGTAAGAGAAACTGAGCGTTGTGTTAGATGGATAAATATGGCCAGGCGGGAAATGGAAAAAAAAGGTGATACAGCAGGAGCGAGAGAAGCTAATTCTGTCCAGGACACAATAGCACGAAGAGAAGTGGCGGTTTTGGAATCCCTTGGATTGTCGGAAGAAAAAAAAAGGGCAGCAAATCTAATTTCCGGCTTGGGAAGTTGATCAAAGTTGTCTACCATTAAGCTCCGGAATCTCAAAGTAATTCTTTAGTGAGCTCAAACATCTCACAAATCTCCACCCACCTCCGCATTTCCTCCTCAAGCGTGTTTCATCCTAAAACCACTCGTTGTATTGTCTGGTGGTTTTTGGTTGATGTAAGCCAATTATGCTGAGAGAAAATAAAGAAATATTAAAGTTTGTCGGGTTGTCTTTTCTTGTCTGGAGAATTTCAATATTTATAATCTCTTTTGTTGGGACAAAAATATTCGATTATGCGGGAGAAGGAAGTTA
>JBDRPV010000101.1:0-7133 GCA_043826745.1 Parcubacteria group bacterium | reverse complement strand
CCGTTAAAATATAGTTGTTAGTAATTAAAGGGACTGTTGCCAGATACGCTTTCGTAGCGAAACTTTCCAATTCTGAGTCAGAATCGCAGAAAAATTTTGCGGCCTATCTGCTAAGATAAGCCAATAAATTTTACTGTGATTATGGCCGAAATTGGAAAGTTGCAGTAGAAATGGTATCTGGCGACAGTCCCACAGGAGGGAAACAAATGAAGAGGATTTTTTGGCGGCGTTTTTGCGCTGCAACACTCTCTACGCTGCTTTTGGGCGGGGAGTTTTTTGTTGGTTTGAGCGTTGTCCGAGCGATAGACAATGACGTCAAAATCAACGAGGTGATGTTTGCGCCGAGTAACTCAGTGGAATGGGTGGAGCTATACAATGGTGGACCAGCCGGTGTGGATCTGGCAAGCTGGTCACTGAGCGATGAAGACGGCAGCGCGGAGTACACGTTCCCGGCGGCGCTCGAGCTACCGCGTGACAGCTATCTGGTAATCCGCTCGGACAATGGCACTGACGACACCGATTTTTCTGACGGGCAAGGGGTAATCTATGCCAACCACGGCAGCGATTATGCCAATAGCGGTGATCAAGTAGCATTGTATAATGGGGCAAGTCAGATAGTTGACTTTGTCGCTTGGGGAAGTCCAGCCGGAATAGATATCGCCGCCGCCGCCGAAGTTGATTTATGGACGGAGGATGATTACGTGGATACGGACGACCTAAAAGCGGGCGAGTCGATTGGATTAGTCGCCGATGGCCAGGACAATGATACTTCGGCCGACTGGCGAATATTTTCGCTGGCCACGCCTGGCGAGACTAATGTCAATGCCATAATAGAATATTCGGATCAAATTAGACTAAACGAGATTTTACCAAATCCGACAACTGACGAGAGCAGCACCGAATTTATCGAACTCTACAATGCCAGTACCACCGCAGTCGATTTGGCGGGCTGGATTTTGGGTGATGCGAGTACTACCACCTATACTATTGCCACCACTGACTTTGACTCGACTACTATAGCGGCCGGTGGCTATTTCATCATCTATCGCGCCCAAAGCAAACTAGCTCTCAATAATAGTGGCGACTCAGTCGAGCTTTATCAACCTGATCAGAACTTGCTTGACTCAGTGACTTACTCGGAAAGTGCTAAAGACGACGTCTCGTATAATTTCGCCGCCGGCTCCTGGCAATGGAGCACTAAGTCTACGCCCGGAGCGGCCAATCAGGTTGAGACCCCTAATAATACGCCACGAGCCGAGGCTGGTAGTAATCAAAGCGCACTAGTTGGCGAAAAAGTGACCTTAGACGGCACCGATTCCTCCGACCCCGATGACGATCAGCTAACTTGTGCTTGGGATTTTGGGGACGGTGGGCAGGGCAATGGCTGCCTGGCCACACACGCCTACTCTAAAGCCGGCAGCTACATGGCTAAGCTAACTGTCAGCGATAGTCGAGGTGGCAGCGATAGTGATACGGTCAAAATTACGGTGTCGACCAACAAGGATTCGGAAGAAAATGACGATGGAAAAGATGATGACAGCGATTCGGACAGTGATGACGGCAGTGACGACAGCACCGAAAGCAAAGAGCCCGCCGAACCTTTTTCGTCAGATGTTATTCTCACCGAATTTTTACCCAACCCAACCGGCTCAGATACGGATGATAAAGGCGAATTTGTTGAAATACACAATAAAGGAGCCACCACCGTTGATTTAGCTAGTTGGCAGTTAGACGATGAAGAAGGCGGGAGTAGCCCTCATACTATTCCAGATGACACGGTTATTAAACCGGGCGAGTATTTAGCCTTTTACCGCGGTGAGACTAAGCTTTCGATTAACAACAGCGGTGATTCGGTACGTATTTTACATCCCGATGGTAAAGTGGCTGATTCAGTGACCTATGAAGGTAAAGCGGAGGATGGACAAACCTATGCGCGTGACGAACAAGGGGAGTGGGGGTGGACGACTAACCCCACTCCAGGGAAGGCCAATAAGATAGACCAGCCAGAGGACGAAGGTGAAGATGATTCTGGCACTTCGACCGACTCAACTGAGTCAGATACCCCAAGCAAAGATTCTACCCCGACGCAAACGACCGATAAAGACGAAGAATCGACTGAAGCTGGAATATTAACCATCAAGCAAGCTAAAACCCAAGCCAAAAATACTAAGGTGGTGGTAGCCGGCGCCGTAGTCGTTCCACCGAAAATACTCAGCGACACTTATCTCTACATTCAGGACAAAACGAGCGGGATTCAGATTTATTTCTCAAAGAAAGATTTTCCTGACTTGAAGCTAGGAGACCAAGTGAAAGTAAGTGGCAAAGTTTCGGAAAGTAGTGGGGAAAAGAAAATTAATATTGCTGAGCAAAAGGATGTGTTGGTGACGGGGTCGGGGGATTTACCGTCTCCAGCGTTTTTATCGACCGGAGGTGTCAAAGAACAATTTGTCGGACAGTTGATAAAAGTAACTGGGCAGCTTACCAAATCCTCTGGCACCACTTTCTATATCAATGATGGCAGTGGCGAAGTGAAAATCTCTCTGCAAAAATCAGCTGGTTTGAAAAAGCCGGAGTGGAAAAAAGACGACTGGGTGACGATTACGGGGATTGTCGGGAAAACGTCGAGCGGCCTGCGTGTTCTACCGCGCTATCAGGAAGATTTGCAGTCCGGGAAGGCAATCGCTGGCGAGGAGGGGAAAATCCCGGCGGCCGGGGCAGGAATGTTAAGTGGGTTGCTGTTGTCTATTTTTTTGCTTATTGCCGCGAACCTTAATAAATTTCACTCATTCATCCTTGACCTCTACTGTCACTATTGTAGACTAAGGCGATCGTTGTTCTAAAAATGTTCTTTACCAGAGGAGGAATAAACGATGTCACAAGACGGAAATAAAAAGAACCTGCTACAGCAAATTCTCGGGCTGAAAGGGCTGGAAAGTAAACAGATCGTCGCAATTCTGCTACGGGATGGGCAAATCGAGGGTGTCAATTCGAAAGCTGTCGCATTCCTCAACTGGGCAGCGGTAAACATGATGGCAACACTGGCCAAATGTGGATCCAGCGAGGAGCTGATCGGCAAGATATGGGGTTACTATGCCGGCTCATCTTACTCAGCCAGGGACATTAATCGCATTTCGCCCGAATTGCGGGATCTTACCCGCGAAAAAAAGATGGGAGATGAATTCCTGATGACTGCTCATGCGGCCATGTGCCATCTCACCGCGCTCAGGTTCTCGCAGTCGGATTCGGAGACCGATTCCCTTCGTTCCTAGTGGGCTGGAGTTGTTGTAGCCAAGCCAGCCTGAAGTGATAGCTCGTCGGTCTGAAGTTAACGCAACCAGACCAATTCCAGTGATCACACCGAAGCGCCCTCTCACGCTTCGGTTTTTTTTATTTTTCACTCATTCGCTGCGCGAATAAAGAGCTATACTCTTTGTTTGCTTGTTCGTTCGCTCACTGCGTAAATAAAAAAAAGCCCTACGCTGCAAATTTTGTAATTTGATAGACGAGAGCTCTAAGGATATCCGATTGGCAAGTTTATTTTTATGCCCCAGATGCCTGAGCGGAGGTGGACAGCTACCATAACATAAATAATGAGCAAGACTACCGCCACCCATAATAGCCAGCCGTATTTCCCGATCTTGTGCCGGTCTTGTATGGCGACCATGATCGCAACAATTAGGGCTACTAGTGGTATCACCGTTGCAAACCCCACGGTGAAGTAGGATTCTTCGATTAAATCGCTGAGCGGAAAAGCTCCTATTAGCAGTAGAAGAAAGCCCACGCCGACAGTTATATAGGCTGCCGTATTTTTTCGCTTAGGTTTCTGATTGCGATTTTTCTTGGACACAAAAGAGCCCAAGACGATCAGGACTATTCCGGCCAGACAAGAGGCTGTGCAGCCAACGATTTCGATACTCATTTTTACTTCTCCCTGAACGAGTGTGTGCGTGTGTGTGAAAGGTGCTAATCTATCTTGGAAATGTTCTAGAAAAATATTAAGTGATTTAGATCAAAACAGAAAGCAATAACAAGTATGATGCCTTCCTTTTCTGGGTAACCTCTCAATCCCACTAGCATAAACTCCTGACGCTCCCTGTCAATAAAAAAAACGAGCTGGGTGGGCCTCGTTGTCAGGGAAAAATGAACAGGGAAATTGCGACCAGGACGATCTTTAGTGTCGACAGGACAAACACCAAAGCAGATAATATTAGAGCAAGTAGGATCAAACCGCCCACCTTTTGGTGTTTCCTTCTTTTGACTTTGATCAGTAGAAGGGAAACGAGGAGCACTATCAGACTTACTATACACCAATAATCGTATTTCATAGTACACCCCTGTAGGGTGAGAAATACCAGACCAGTGCGGCGATAGCAATAACCGCGAGTCCAGTCAGGAAGCGGCCAATCACCCCGTAGTAGGACTTTATGACAGTGTAGATGAGAAAAAAGCCAAATGCTGCCAAAGCGACAGTGTAAGCCGATACGAACATTTGACAGTAGTCCATTTTTCTGTCCCCTTTCTAGTAAGGTGCTATTTGTGTTTGTTCATAGCAGTCTAATATTATTTGGCAGACTGGTCAACCAACATTCAATATTTACTCGCTTGTTCATCTATGCTATTTTAAGCTCAAAACATAATCAAATGAATAATCTAATCTCAATCATCCTCGCTGCCGGCCAAGGCACGCGGATGAAATCAGAGTTGCCGAAGGTTCTACATCAGGTAGGTGATAAGACCTTAATTGAGTATTGTGTAGAGACAATCGGACAGCTAGCTGTTAAGCGGATCATTGCAGTGGTGGGACACAAACAAGAATTAGTACGAGAAGTATTGGGAGGTAGAGTAGAATATGTTGAGCAGCTGGAGCAGCTGGGAACCGGTCACGCCGTCCAACAAGCAAAAAAGTTGCTGACTGATTATACGGGCTACGTTTTAGTCTCCAAGGGCGATATGCCTTTTTTAACTCAGGAAATGTTTGAGCAGCTCTACCAAGCTTGCCAGGAACAACGAGCGGACGCCGCTCTCTTGACTGTCGAAAGTGATGATTTTACTGATTGGGGGCGGGTGGTGCGAGCGGATGCTGGCGATATTAAGGGGATTGTCGAGGCCAAGGATGCTTCGCCGGAAATTGCTGCTGGCCAAGAAAAAAATGTCGGCTCGTATTGCTTTAAAGCTCAGCCGCTATGGACAGCCCTGCAAAAGGTAAAAACAGAGAACAAGCAAGGTGAGTATTATCTCACCGATGTTATTGGCATTATGAGCAAGCAGGGACAAAAAATAGCTTCAGTCACTACCGACGATTATGACAATATTATTGGCATTAATAGCCAGGAGGATTTGGTTCGAGCCCAGGAAATTATTAAAGGCAGGCGAGCATGAAAATTATTAAAATAAACGAGAATACTTCGCAGACGGATGCTATCGAAGCAATCGTCAGTTTTTTAGAACAGGGGCGAGTAGTTGTTTTGCCAACTGATACTTCATATGGTCTGTGCGCTAATGCCAGCGATGGAAAAGCGGTGCGGAAAGTATTTGCCATAAAAGATAGATCAGCTGACAAGCCACTATCGGTCATAGTGCGTGATTTGTCGATGTTGGCTGAAGTAGCGGAGGTAGAGGAAAAGCAGTCGGAAATTATCGAGAAATGTTTGCCGGGGTCTTTCACCTTTGTTTTACCAAAAAAAGCTGTAATCTCGAATATAGTCAGCGGCGGCGGCAAGACAGTAGGGGTTAGAATGCCCGATTATCCATTAATCCAGCAAATAATGGCCAAAGTTGATTTTCCCTTAACAGCCACCAGTGCTAATATCTCTGGTGGCGAGTCGATGTATTCAGCCCAGGATATTGTTAAAGAATTTGCTGAGCGTGAATTACGGCCAGGCTTAGTGTTTGATGCGGGCAAGCTACCGCCCAATAGACCTTCTACTATTGTGGATCTGACTTGCGATCCACCGGAAATTTTGCGGGAGGGATTAGGGGAGTTTAAGCTGTAAATAACCGAATGTGGATAATTAACGTGATCTTTTTTTAAAGTAGGCTCTCAATGTTTGTATAATAGTTTTATTTTAAGCCCTAAAAGTGGCAATCTGGCCGCTTTTTTGTTTTGTTGTCTAAAATAAGCAAAA
The DNA here is from genome assembly GCA_043826745.1 of Parcubacteria group bacterium. Taxonomy (GTDB): domain Bacteria; phylum Patescibacteriota; class JABMPQ01; order JABMPQ01; family JABMPQ01; genus JABMPQ01. Next base: position 1,008 of record JBDRPV010000101.1, on the reverse strand, counting down.
TACTCGAAAAACCCTTGACATAATTTTTAATCTATGATATGATTTGACGTTTTACAGAATAAATTGTATAACGAGATTTTAGTAAAAAATATGAAAATAGCTTTTATTGGACAAAAAGGTATCCCGGCCAAAGGTGGTGGAGTTGAACGCCATGTTGAGGAGTTGGCTGTTCGCTTGGCTAAGCTTGGCAATGAGGTCTATGTTTATTCGCGTAAACATTACACCGGTTATAATCAGCCAAGCTATAAGGGCGTTAACCTTATTTATTTACCTTCGATTAGAGCCAAAAACCTAGAGGCAATTTCTCATTCGTCTCTAGCCACTCTGGATGCTCTGCGTCGCAAATTTGACGTTGTCCATTATCACGGTGTTGGTCCGGCTACTTTGGCTTTGATTCCTCGGTTGTTAAAAAGAAAGACTAAAGTAATAACGACTTTTCACTGTCGTGATCAGTTTCACCAAAAGTGGAGTCCGCCTGCCAGGCTATATCTGCGCTTTGGCGAGATGGCCGCTGCTAAGTTTCCGCACCAGACAATCGCTGTCTCTAATGTCATTAAAGATGTTTGTGCCGAAAAATATAACTCAAATAAAGCAGCCAGGATTCCGAACGGGGTAATGGTTAAAGAATATCCCGGTTCAGAGATGATTAATAAATTTGGCTTGAAGTCAGGTCAGTACCTAATGACTTGCGCTCGCCTGGTTCGACATAAAGGCATTCATTATTTGATTGAAGCTTTTAATGAGCTTAAGGCTAGTAATCCGGAGAACCTGAAAAAGCTAAAACTAGCTGTAGTTGGTGATTCGGTTTATACCGACAAGTATGTCCGAGAGCTTAAGGAAATGGCCGAGAAAAATGATGATATTATCTTTACTGGCTTTCAGTCAGATAAGACTTTGGCTCAGCTTTTCCAGAACGCTTATGTCTATATCCATCCTTCGGAGGCTGAAGGTCTGCCGATTACAGTCTTAGAAGCTATGAAATTTGGCAAAGCCGTTCTAGTTAGTGAT
>JBDRPV010000100.1:0-3017 GCA_043826745.1 Parcubacteria group bacterium | reverse complement strand
TTCCTTGGGATGACGGTAACTTTTAAAAACTCTTGACAATTTTTTTGACTTTGTTAATATATAGATAGCACCATTAATCTTTAGAAAACATTCGGACGGACCGAAAAGAATATCATAGTTATGGTATTTTCCTCGGTCTGTCCCGATGTGTGGTTTGTTCCACGGTGGTGTTTGCCTTCTGTGGCCGTACCTTGGTCACTTTTTCTAACCTTAAGTATGAAGTTCACGCATGTTCCACGTCGGGACAGACCAAACAGTTCTTTTTTTGCACCTTCTTCTTCCTAAAAAAGCTAGACCTCTGTCTAGCTTTTATCTTTGTCCTCAACCTAAAAACCGCCCTAAAGGCGGCTTTTTTGATCAAATAGTTTCTTAGAGTTGTTCCGATAAGTAGTCTTAATTTGAAGGCTCCAAGACTAACGCCTAATGGAATTGATAATAGAATTCTCAGTCATCAATCTCTATCGATCTTTTTTTAAAATGATATGATCCACGCACAGCTTCCGCTACGCGTGCCTTGTTACGACTTCGTCCCTCTTACTGAGCTTACCTTAGTTCCAATTGCTTGGCGCTTCGGGTACTCCCAGCTCGCTTGACGTGACGGGCGATTATCCTCTACGGACTTAGAGTTGATGTTCCCATCGCGCCTGCGGATTTCCCGCACGCGACGAGCTCTAATGCATTTGTTGTTTAACTTGATAGATTTCTCTTAGCCCATCTTTAGAGCTATGAAGCTTTTTATCTATCATTGTCATTAAGCGACAAAATAACTCAAAATCTTTTCGCTTCGATGGCAATTTTAATCGGTTTTTTTTGAAGAAAGGAATAATCTTACTTTTCAAATCACTTCGATTTGAAACTTCATATCGATAGCAATTTTGGTGATTCGGACGAGTATCTATTTGGAAATATACATTTCCACACTTAAAGAATTTCTTAAGCTTATATAAAAGACTTTTATCTTTTTCTATGAGCTTTAGATAGAATCTCGGTTCTACTCTAACTCGTCGTTTCACGTTTTTGTTTATATCAGGATTCCTGACATAGACAGTAAAACTTCCTTCTCCGTCTACTAAACCAATTATGTAATTAGGGTTAAGCATACTATTAGAGTAAGTCCTTCCCCTTTTACAGGGTACTATGACTTAGCTGACTTCTGACGCTGCGTAAGTCCATTATATCTTATCTTGCGATAGATAACAACGTCAGATCTCCTCGGGTTACTTAATATTCTTTTCCAAGCATCCTACAAAGGTGTTTTCTAGAATCTTCCCCATCCTCACCGCCTTATTTGATGGGTCGATTCACCTTTTTGTTATGCGGGCTACTTTTTGCCTCCAGATCCTTCACTCATCATCTCGCGATGATGAACTATCTTTCAGCTACGATCTCTCGACGAAAGAGATGTGCGGATTTTAACCGCATAGAATGTTAAGCTGCCGAGCGCTTTTATTGTGAGTACAAGACTCAGGAACGTATTCATCGCCACATATCTGATTGGCGATTACTAGCGATTCCGGCTTCATGAGGGCGAGTTGCAGCCCTCAATCCGGACTGAGACGAGGTTTGTTGGGATTAGCTCCACCTTTCGGTTTGGCAACCCATTGTCCTCGCCATTGTATCATGTGTGCAGCCCAAGGTATCAAGGACCATGCTGATTTGGCGTCATCCTCGCCTTCCTCCCAGTTATCCCGGGCAGTTCTCGATGACACTTGAAACATCGAGTAAGGGTTGCGCAGGTTTACCCATTTAAGGGAGCGCCTCACGGCACCTGCTGACGACAACCATGCAGTACCTGCTCTAGCGGTCCTTGTGAGAAGGCTTGCTTTTCTGCAAGCTGTCCACTAGAGTTTCTAACCTTGGTAAGGTTCCTCGTTTATTGTCGAATTAAGCCACATGATCCACCGCTTGTGTGAGTCCCCGTCTATTCCTTTGAGTTTTAGCCTTGCGGCCGTACTTCCCAGGCGGGATACTTAACGCGTTAGCTTCGCCACTTGAAGGGTCGACACTTCAAGCAACCAGTATCCATCGTTTACAGCGTGGACTACAAGGGTATCTAATCCTTTTTGCTCCCCACGCTTTCGTCTCTCAGTGTCAGGATTGCCCTAGCTGACTGCCTTCGCTTTTGGTGTTCCGGTCGATATCAATGGATTTCACTCCTACACCGACCGTTCCGTCAGCCCCTAACATCCTCTAGCTAGATAGTATCTTCAACAGCTCAAAGGTTGAGCCCTTGAGGTTTAATTAAAGACTTGTCTTGCCACCTACAGACGCTTTACGCCCAGTAAATCCGGATAACGCTTGTGGATTCTGTATTACCGCGGCTGCTGGCACAGAATTTGCATCCCCTTATTCCTAGGGTACCGTCACCCTTGCGGGTTCTTCCCCTATAAAAGAAGTTTACACCCCGAGGGGCTTCTTCCTTCACGCGGCGTCGCTCGGTCAGGGTTTCCCCCATTGCCGAATATTCTCGACTGCTGCCTCCCGTAGGAGTAGGGCCCATGTCTCAGTGCCCTCGTTGGGGGTCGAACTCTCATTCCCCCTACCCGTCATAGCCTTGGTGAGCCATTACCTCAACCAACTAGCTGATAGGTCGCAGACTCATCCCATGGTGCATTAAGCTTTAAATGAGAATGTCATATGACCCCTCATTATTATCAGGTATTAGTCCACCTTTCGATGAATTATCCCTGTCCTTGGGGTAAATTATCTACGTGTTACTAACTAATTCGCCACTGCTCTGCCTTGCGGCAAAGCCGTTTGACTTGCATGCCTTATCCACGCCGCCAGCGTTCATCCTGGACCAGGATCAAATCCTCAGAATAGCTTGAAACATAAAATGTTTCAAAACAATAAATATCGGAACAACTCTAAAAAACTTTTTATTTGATCTTATGATCCTACTAGGGTTGTTAATGTTCTTACCTTTTTGAGGAAACAAAAGCAGGAAGACACTTCCTGTTTTTTTAAATGTGTCTTTGTCTTATTTCCTATTTCATATTTTTTCAGCCATTTTCCTT
>JBDRPV010000099.1:0-4114 GCA_043826745.1 Parcubacteria group bacterium | reverse complement strand
GTCAAAAAACTTACGTTTGGGTGGAAGCGTTGCAGAATTATATTACGGCAATCGGCTACAAGGATGACCAGAAAAAATTTAAGCGCTATTGGCCAGCTGATGTACACTTGATGGCTAAAGATATTATTAAATTTCACGCTATTTTCTGGCCAGCGTTGCTTCTGGCAGCTGATTTGCCTGTGCCAAAGCAAATTTTTGCCCATGGCTTTTTTACTATCGATGGACAAAAGATGAGTAAAACGTTGGGTAACGTGATTGATCCCCACGAGCTAGTTGATAAATATGGTGCTGACGCTGCTCGTTATTTAATTCTGTCACAATTTCCCTTTGGTCAGGATGGGGATATCAAGGCAGAGAAATTCGCTGAGCAGTATAATAATCAACTGGCCAATAATTTAGGCAATATGTTTAGCCGGGTGATGAAGTTGGGGCAGGATGTCGGTGATGATAAGGGGGAATCTGACGAAAGAGTTGAGGAAAAGGTTGTAGCGGTATGGTCTACCTACGAAAAAGCAATGGATAGCCTGCAAATTGATCAGGGTCTAGAGGCGATAAGATCACTAACCGACTTCGGCAACAAATACATTGATGAGAATAAACCTTGGGAACTCAAAAAGACCGACCCAGGCAAATTCAATACTATAATGTTGGAATTGTTAGAGATGTTAAGACATACTGCTTGGCTAATTCAACCCTTCTTGCCCGAGACATCGGATAAGATGCTGGAGCAGCTGGGGGTCGCCAGTGATAGAGATTCGGATTATACAGAGCGTAAAAAATGGCGAGAATTTGATGCTGCAAAGATGGGTGGGGGAGTGATATTGTTTCCGAGAATTTAAAAAGTTATGTAGTTACACTGATATGCACTCGAAAGACATCTGGAGGCCGAGCGGGCACGGTCTTCCGATTCTTATCGGGAGGAGCGAGGCCGGAAGCTGAGTCAGATTTTTCACGCTGGGAAAAATCTGACGTTCTTTCGAGGTATATCAGTGTAACTACAAATATTTCTTATGCTAATAGACACCCACGCCCATTTAGATTTCAAAGAGTATGACAAAGACCGCGCGGAAGTGATTCAACGCGCTTTTGACAATGGCGTAGAAAAAATCATTACTATTGGTTGCAGCCTCGAACGTAGTCAGGCAGCAGTTGATTTAGCCCAGAAATATGATAATGTTTATGCTAGTATTGGTATTCATCCGGATGATATCAAGGAGCTCGGCGACTCCAGCGCCCTGGAAAAATTATATGCGCTAGGTAAGCAAGAAAAAGTAGTGGCGGTGGGAGAAATCGGCTTAGAATACTTTCAGGTAGAGGATGAAAAAGTTAAAAAGGCACAAATTAAGGGCTTTCGGGAGCAATTGAATTTGGCCAAGGAGTTGGAGTTGCCAGTAATTTTACACTGTCGCGATGCTTATCAAGAGATGCTGGAAATATTAAAGTCTGATGGCGCAGTAAAGGGTAAAGCTCGTGGTGTGGTGCATTGTTTCTTAGGAAATAAAGAAATTGCGCGACAGCTAGTTGATTTAGGATATTATCTGTCCTTTACGGGGATAATAACTTTCAAGAATGCGACTGACATATTGCCGGTAGTTAAAGAGGCACCCCTGGAGAAGATAATGGTCGAAACTGATTGCCCCTATTTAGCACCCGAACCTAATCGGGGTAAGCGTAATGAACCGGCTTATGTGCGACAAGTGGCGGAGCGGGTGGCGTCGATTAAAGAAGTTGGGATGGATAAGATTGAGGAAATTACAACCAAGAATGCGATTAATTTGTTTAACTTAAAATAAATGAGTGAAAGAGGAGCAGAAGTAGTAATTGGGGGAGATGAAGACAGTGGCGAGATTGGCAGAGTGATTGACTACCGTCAAGGTGATCAGGGCGGTGGACAGAAAAAGCCGGAATATGATGATAGGGGGAAACGACCGGGACTACAAATAGAAGAAACCCCAGCTAGGCGAGAGGAGGAGACGCCACCGCCACCGCCACCCAGGAAAGAGGATATGCCTTGGGGTAGGAAAAAGGCACCCGTAGAAAAATCACCTAATTAAAAAATAGCTACTCAACCAAAAGTAACTGGATTAGTTTTATTTTTATATGGCAAAATACAACCCGCAAAAAATAGAGCCCAAGTGGCAGGCACGTTGGGAAAAAGATAAGGCTTTCCGCGCTGATGACAGTTCGAAGAAGGAGAAGTTTTATTGTCTTGATATGTTTCCCTATCCTTCCTCGCATGGTTTGCACGTTGGTCATCCCGAAGGGTACACCGCTACTGATATTATTTCGCGTTATCAGCGGATGCAGGGTAAAGAAGTTCTTCATACCATGGGTTGGGATGCTTTTGGCCTGCCAGCGGAAAATTTTGCGATCAAGTCTGGTGTACATCCAATGGAGACGACGACCCAGAGTATCAAGACTTTTCGCCAGCAAATTAAATCGCTTGGTTTTAGCTATGACTGGGAGCGGGAAGTTAATACCTCTAGCCCGGAATATTATCGCTGGACGCAGTGGATATTTTTGCAACTATATAAAAATGGCTTAGCTTACAAAAAGAAAGCCGCCGCTAATTGGTGTGAGTCGTGCAAAACTGTGCTGGCCAACGAGCAAGTAATTGATGGCAAATGTGAGCGGTGTAAAAATGAAGTGGAGCAGCGAGATTTAAAACAGTGGTTTTTTAAAGTTACTGATTATGCCGAGCGTCTATTAGATGATCTGGATAATATTGATTGGCCAGAGTCGATTAAGCTGATGCAAAGGAATTGGATAGGCAAAAGCACCGGCTGCGATGTTTCCTGGAAAGTGAAAGATCAAGATATTGTGCTAGATACTTTTACTACCACTGTTGACACAATCTACGGTGTTACTTTTGCTGTTATCTCACCCGAGCATTCTGATTTGGCGAAGTTGATAAAGCCAGAGAATAAAGAAGAAGCAGAAAAATATATTGATGAAGCCAAGAAAAAACCGGAAATAGATCGCTTGGCGGAGGGTGTGGATAAGACAGGCGTGTTTACCGGAAGCTACTTGGTACATCCCTTTACTAGTGAAGATGTGCCATTGTGGATAGCTGATTATGTCTTGATGAGTTATGGGACGGGTGTAGTGATGGGTGTACCAGCTCATGATAAGCGTGATTATGATTTTGCCCAAAAATATGATTTCCCGATTGTGCAAAGCGTAACTTTGGGGAATGGAGAATCATTTTTCTACGATGATTTAGATAAGTATAATGTGGAAGGAAAGATAACCGATTCAGGAGAATTTACTGATATGTCGATTATTGAAGGTCGTAAGAAAATTATTGATGTATTAGAAAAAAAGAACGCTGGTCAGCCAAAAATTCAGTACAAGCTTCGCGACTGGCTCATCTCTCGCCAACGCTATTGGGGGGCACCGATTCCGATCATTTACTGTAATAAATGTGGAGAAGTGCCCGTGCCGGAAGATCAACTTCCGGTTAAGCTACCCACCGACGTTGACTTCAAACCAACGGGCGAGTCACCACTCAAGGACTCCCAGACTTTTCATGAAGTTGAATGTCCGAAGTGTGGAGCGGCTGAAGGTGTGACGCGTGAGGTAGATACAATGGACACTTTTGTTTGTTCATCTTGGTATTTCTTGCGTTATTGTGATTCGCAAAATGATAAAGTGTTTGTTGACAATGATAAGCTAGCTCAGTGGATGCCAGTGGATCTCTATGTCGGAGGAGCGGAGCATGCTTGTCTGCACTTGATCTACGCGCGGTTTTTTTACAAAGTTTTGAAAGACTTAGGGTATATCAAAGTAGACTCAGCTAAAGATCACAACGAGCCTTTTCAGAAGCTCAAGAATCAAGGCATGATTTTGGGCGAGGATCATCAGAAGATGAGTAAGTCGCGGGGCAATGTAGTCAATCCCGATGATGTGATCTCGGTAGACGGGGCAGACACGCTGCGCCTCTACGAAATGTTTATGGGAGCTTTTGAGGACGTCAAGCCGTGGGATATGAAGAGTATTCGGGGAGTGCGACGGTTTCTTGATCGAGTGTGGGACTTGCGGGAGAAGGTGGTTGATTACAAAGCGAATGAGACAGAGCAGAAAGTTTTACACCAAACCATTAAAAAGGTCACCG
>JBDRPV010000098.1:0-8495 GCA_043826745.1 Parcubacteria group bacterium | reverse complement strand
TGTCAGCCAGCACTATGATGGTAGCGATTGCCATGTTAGTTGGTATCTACGAGATTACCCAGCTGGCGATGATATTTGGTCTGACTGCCGTGATGAACCTGATGGGGCTAGTGATGGAAATTCACAACCAGACGACGGAGAAAACCAAGTGGGTTAGCTACATTATCGGCGTGTTGGCGGGTGCTATTCCGTGGTTGGTGATAGCCGTTTACTTCTGGACAGCTTCTGCCTATGGTACTGGCGACATCCCTACCTTTGTTTACTGGATTTATGTTAGTATTTTTATCTTCTTCAATTGCTTTGCCATTAATATGATCTTGCAGTACAAGAAGATAGGCCGTTGGCGAGAATATTCTTATGGTGAATGGATTTATATAGTGTTAAGTCTGGTGGCCAAGAGCGCTCTGGCCTGGCAAGTATTTACTGGAACATTACGGCCGTAAAGCGTTATAATGGAGTAGTACAAAAATAACTCTCACAAATAACCAAAAACCATGGAACAACCGGAAAACCCAGCCGGGTCAGCACCCGAGCTAACTCAAGCCCCAACCCCAACACCCGAGCAGCAACCAGAGCCAGAGTCCAGCAAGTCAAATGAGCCTAAGAAAAAGAGCAAGCTTGTCCTCATCATCTTCGCCCTTCTACTTCTCTTAATCATCGGAGTGGGTTTGGTCTATTATTTTGTCTTCTACAACAAAGACAGCGCTGACACTGACAGCCAGGACACCACCAGCGAGCAAACAGAGCAAACAAAAGAAACAGTCAAAGTCGACCTCAGTCAATATGATGGCAAAGTGCTACAGATCACATCCTCCAAAGACAATATTGAGGGTAAAGTCTGGCTAACCTACGACAGCGAAGACGATAGTCTCAAAGCTCAATTCAATGCTCTGTTAACTGCCGATTTGCCAGTTAATGGCACTTGCGGGGGATCAGTTGAAGGCGCAACTGGATGTCAGGATATGATCCGTCACGAATATGCCCAGAAGACTATTTCACAAAAGAATAGCAGCAATAGCTTTGGCGTTTTCCTCTATCCTGTCTTGTGTAATAAAACCAAACAGTTGGAGAAATCAGAGTGGGACACAAAGTTTGAAATTTATGGCGCTTCCGCTTGCGGAATGGACACCCACATCCAAGAAAAGACCTCGACCTTCTTGATTTGGGGGCAGATTTATTATGATTCCTACGAAAAGATTTTAGGACTTTATGATGTGACAGTTTATGACTCCTCCCAGTACTGGATCGAGACCACAGACAAAAATTCTCAAAAATACAAAGATGATCCAGAAGGCTCGCGGTATTTTGAGCTGGAAAGCGATAAATCCATCGTACCCGAGAATAAGGTTAGTGATTACGTGATGGAATTTAAGGAATAAGTTTACACAATCCGTGAAAATCCTCCAATTTGGTGCCGTCTGGTGCCCGTCTTGTATCATCATGAAATCCCGTTGGGAAAAAATCGAAAAAGAGTTACCATGGCTGGAGACGGAATACTACGACGTCGACCAAAATGAAAAGCTAGCAGCAAAATATAATCTGGAAGATTATCCGGTTTTTGTTTTTTTGGGTCGTGATGGCGAAGAGATTTTGCGGCTCCAAGGTGAGGTGGATCGCAAAGAGCTCATTGAAGTAGCAAAAGAAAATAAAGATAAATAATTTGCACTAATATGGTTTCAATACTGGGAAAATTTATTCGCAGTAAGAATTGGCAGAGAATAGCTTTGGTCGCTTTTTTGTTTGCTACGCTATTGTCTATTTCCGTCCTGACTGATTCTGTCGCCAAGGCGCAGGAAGGGCAGAGCGAGACGGTCATCGAAGAGGCAGTCGAAGAGGTGGCGAAAAACGATGTCACCATCTACCTCTTCTGGCAAGAAGGTTGTCCGCATTGCGAAAAAGAAAATGCCTTTCTCGATAAATTCGGTCCAGAGCATCCGGAGGTAGAAATCAAGCGCTATGAGCTACGAGGCAGTGCCGACAATCGTCAGCTACTGTCCAAATTGAGCTCGGAGCTGGGACTGAAAACTTCCTCGGTGCCGGTAACTCTGATTAACAGTATGGTTATCTATGGCTATATGGATGATGAGGTTACGGGTAAGCAGATCGAGCAGGCTGTCAGTATGTGCCAGACACAGAGTTGTGATGATTTAGTCAAAGACATTATTGGCGGAGATGGCAAAGAGGACGTTGCTAAAGTTGAAGTTTCAACTGATATTGAGAATAAGCAAAGTATTCCAGAAAAAATAGATTTACCAGTCTTTGGTGAGATTGATACTAAAAATATTTCGATTCCGTTACTTACTATTGTTATTGCGGCCGTGGATGGATTTAATCCCTGCGCGATGTGGGTGCTGCTGTTTCTGATCAGCTTGCTACTCGGTATGAAGAATCGGCGCCGGATGTGGATTCTTGGTATTGCTTTTATTGTCACTTCAGCAACTAGCTATTTCTTGTTCCTAGCAGCCTGGCTTAGCGTCTTTCAATTCCTCAGTTTTGTCACTTGGATTCGCGTGGTTATAGGTTTAGTGGCCGTGGCTAGTGGCGTCTTTCACCTGCGGGAATATTGGAAAAATCGCGATCGGGGTTGTGTGGCAGCGGGCGGAGAGAAACGCAAGCGAGTATTTGATAAACTGCGTAAATTTTCCAGCAGTGAGAAATTCTGGGTAGCTTTGGGTGGTATTATCTTGGTAGCCTTTTCGGTCAATCTGGTTGAATTGGTTTGCTCGGCGGGACTACCGGCGATTTATACCAATATCTTAAGCTCATCGGAGCTCCCAGGTTGGCAATATTATTCCTATCTCTTGCTCTATATCTTCATCTTCATGCTGGATGACTTGATAGTCTTCTTTATCGCCATGATTACCTTGAAGGCTGTTGGCGTGAGTAAAAAATATAGTCGCTTCTCGAGCCTGGTGGGCGGAATCGTGATTTTAATTCTCGGCGTCCTACTTCTACTGCGGCCGGATCTGTTGATGTTTGGTTAGAATGTGCATATGATCGAAATTATAATTACCTATTTCATTTTATTTCTTGCCTTTGCCCTTCTTCTCGGCAGCGCTGTTTTCATGTTTTATCGTACCTACGCGATGATATCAGGTGCGCCTTACGCGGGGACAAAAAAAGTGCGAGTGCAGAAAATGATCGAACTGGCGGATCTTCAAAAAGGACAAAAAGTAGTTGACCTTGGTTCGGGCGATGGTCGTATTTTGATCGCGGCAGCCCGAGCGGCCGACGTAAAATGTGTCGGCTATGAGCTAGATTTCTTGATGTGGCTGTGGTCAATATATAAGGTGAAAAGGGCCGGCTTAAGTGATAGAATAAAAATATATCGGCGCAGTTATTGGCCGGCGGATTTGAAAGAATTCGACATCGTATTTCTTTTTCTCATTCCCTATAAAATGGGACGGATGGAAAAGAAATTGCAGAGTGAATTGCGTCCGGGTACGCAAGTAATTTCTCACGGTTTTAAATTTCCTAATTGGCAGCCGGAGAAAAAAGAAGAGAGAATTTTGGTATATCAGATGACTAGCTAAGTATATTCATGTCGAAAAATTTATTCACCAAAGACATTACGGTTTTTAAAAAGCTGTTTGATCAACGGTTACAGAGATTTTTTATCCAGAAGCAAAAAGGAGCCCGAAAAATCAGCAACGAATATGTTACTCTAGTACGCTATTTAGAAAAGTATGTTTTGGCGGGTGGTAAACGCTTGCGACCTTTTTTGTTGTGCCGTGGTCGGAGAATCGCAGGAGTCAAGAGTAGCGTCAAAGCTAACCAGGCGGGTCTAGCTCTAGAGTTATTTCATAATTTTGCCCTGATTCACGATGATATTATGGATGGAGCTGATTCGCGACGGGGGCAGCCAACCTTGCACCAGCAACTAGCAGAGTGGCATCAACAAAAGAAGTGGCGAGGGGACAGTCAAGAATTTGGCGTAGGAATGGCCATTCTTGGCGGCGATATGTTATTCACCTGGGCAGACGAGCTAATCAACGGCCTAGATAATAAAGCCGTCTCGCGCTCATACCACGAAATGAAAAGTGAGCTAATGGTAGGACAAGCCGAAGATATGTTTCTTAGTAAAATTAATAAAATTCCGTCCCGTTCCAGAATTATCAATACTGCTATTCTAAAATCAGCCCGCTATTCAGTAGAGAAACCTTTGCTATTGGGAGCAGCTATAGCTGGTCAGGAAAAGAAATTTCGCTTGTTTTTTCAGACATTAGCTGAGCCACTTGGGCTAGCTTTTCAACTGCGCGATGATGTCCTAGGAGTATTTGGTCAGCAGTCGAAAATAGGTAAATCAGTCAATAGCGATATCGCCGAGGGTAAAATGACTCTTCTGATTCATTATGCCTTAAAATATGATACTATACCTAAGAAGCTGCTGGGAAGAACTTGGGGTAATGAAAAAGCAACTAGTCAGGATGTAACGGAATTTAAAAAACGTTTAGGGCAGAGTCGCGTGGTAACTGAAGTGGAAAAAGAAATTGCTGGTCAACTAGATCGAGCCGCCAAAGTTATTAAAAATACTAAACTAATTAAAGAAGCGGAGAAGGAAAGTTTTTTAAGTTTACTAGAGTTTTTTGCTCAGCGTAATCATTGATTTAATCACTATGAAAATCATTTATATCACTTTATCGTTAATTCTAGCCGTCACCGGCCTGACTGGTTGCTCTTTAGGACAAAACAAAATGTCTGATCAAGTTACAGTTAATTATACTAGCGATGATGGGCTAGAAGTAAAAGTAAAAGAAGTAAAAACTGATAAGTTAACTTACCATTCTCGCGAGGATCTAACTGTTTCTGTCGCCTTGGAAAGCCTCCAGCAGAGTGGCGAAGTATTGTTAGAAATAAGTGGCTTAAAGGATGGCTATGGTGATGACTTTATTAGCCAAAAAAAGCTTCTCGAAGTTTCCACCGCCGAAGAAACTAAATATATCCAAACCTTTTCCTTGCCAGAATGTTCAACTTGCGCTGGTTTTCCGGAGGGCGAGTATATTATTACGGTCGCTGCTTCTCAGGCCGGGCAGAAATTGGCTGAAAAGACAACTACTTTTATGTTCCAACCGTAATCTTGCAATATGTGGAGAAAATTTGCCAAACTCATCCTGATTTTACTAGTAGTACTTTTTCCTCTAACTGATATTCTTGCTGCCAATACCATCCCCACTAAAGAGCGGGTTGGTCTTAACGTTCACTGGACCTTGGGCGGTTTTAATAAAGATGAACTGTACGGCCAGCGTTTGAGTGAGAGTCGGACGAAATGGGCGCGCGAACATTTTTATACCGAAGTTTTTTATAGTGATAATACTTCTTGGGGTGATCGTTACGAGGATATTTTGAAAGAATATAAGGCCAGAGATATCAAGGTGGTAGGAATGTTGGCCTATGGTCCCGAGGAGGGTAATTATGCCAGCCCCGATTTGGAGAGGTGGGAGATGTTTATTGATTATATGGTGCGGCGGTACAAACGCTATGTTAGTGTCTGGGAGATTTGGAACGAGCCGGATTCACCCGACTATCTGCAGCCCAACACAGTGGCCAATTACCTTCCCATTTTAGACACTGCTTACGATAAAATAAAGAGTATTGATTCACACGCCACGGTTTTGGCGGCTGGTTTAGCTAGTCCCAACGCCACTTTCGCCGAAGGAATTTACAGTGGTACTGACAAATTCGACGCCCTGTCTTTTCACGCTTACTATTGTGGTTGGGCGCTAGATGATGGTAGTCACGATCGGCTAATTAACGATCTCAACAGCTTGAAAGCAGTTGTGGATAAGTATAAGGGAAACCGAACGTGGGTAACGGAAACGGGTTGCTCGACTGGGGCGCGGGGAGTGACGGAAAGTTACCAGGCGCAATATTTAGAAGAGGCAATCCCTATTATGCTGGATACCGGTTTTATCGAGCGTATTCTAGTTTATAATATTCGCAATTATGATTACGAAGATCAGTACGAAGCTAATTTTGGTCTAGTGGATGAGGATTTGAATCCGCGTCCGGCTTGGAATTGGTATAAGAACATGCCCATCGGACCGTATAATGTAGAGCGGGGGACGATTGCTTTTGAACAAGAAAAAGCGGTTGAACTCAAGAGCGGGCTAGAAAGATATTTTGGTGCTGGTCTGATTCCGATTTCGGCCGAAAATTGGACGACGGTAGCTAATGCTTATACTTACGGTGGATATTCGGTGAAAGCGATTACGCAGGCGATACGTTATGGCGGCAAGACTACTCATCCCTCGATTCCGTTCCGGGTCTGGAGTAAGACGGACGAATATCGCGATTATATTAATAAAGATTGGACGGGCGGGATGATTATTCATGCGTACGGTCAGCCGCGAGCTTTGATTACTACTGAGCAAGGCAAGGCTAATGAGTTGCAAGCTGCTCTGCGCAGCGGTTATGATTATGCTAACCTAGGCATCACTCAGCAGAATTGGGGAGGCTTGTTGAATGCTTATGTGTATGGTGGATATTCAGTGGCCGATATTGCTAAGGCGTATAAATGTAATGGAGCGGTGCATTTTGAAATAGATAAAGATGTCTGGCAGCTGCGACCGGAGTATCAGGCGTGTTAGTAAAAAATATTCAATAATACAACTAAAACACAAAAATGAAAATCACAAAATGGCGAGTTATTTTGCCGGCAGCGCTTGTTTTAATGATAGGTTTTTTTGCTTTAGGCACACTTGTTGTCGGCTCAGAAGCTCCTAGCGACCAAAGCGATAGTCAGGAATATTTTCTGGTAAGTTCTGGCGATGATCTGTCAGCACTAGAAGACAAAATAGAAAATAATGGTGGCCAGCTTAAGCATGAACTGGCTGACGGCAAAGCTGGGGTAGCGACAATGAAACCCGAGATAGCTGACGATTTACGAGTCAATAGCGAAGTCGCTTTAATCTCTAGCAACACTCTTGATCAAGCGGAAGTTGAGCAGTTTGGTGCCGGGGTAGCCGAGGCGGCTGCCACTTGGAATTATACGCAAAC
Source organism: Parcubacteria group bacterium (assembly GCA_043826745.1). GTDB lineage: Bacteria > Patescibacteriota > JABMPQ01 > JABMPQ01 > JABMPQ01 > JABMPQ01. The sequence goes on along the minus strand of JBDRPV010000098.1, from coordinate 1,499 downwards.
ACAAGCTAACGAAATCCCCGCTGTCGAGCCAGGTCCGATTGAAGGTGATTCACTGACCGAGTCAGGAGTAAGTAACAGCGCAATGCCAGCCGAAGCCTACGGATTTGGTAGCAAAGATACCTCGGAATTCATGTTGGGTGATGTTTCGGTGGGAGTGTTCTTGGTAGAAAGTGATGGTTCGATTGATACCCAGTCGGAAAACTGGGATGCTACGCGAGAAAATCGCGTGCACGGTGAAATTCAATCAGCCATGAATTTCTGGCTGGATACCGGAGGCACGGCCGCCGATCTTTCCTTCAACTATCATTTCATTGATGGCCGTACTAATAGTCAGGCGCGGACTAGCTATGAACCCATTAAGAGGGTCTCCTGGACCAGCAGTGGTGGGCAAGATTTGTGGATAAATGAGATTATGGGGAATATGGGATATAGTGGCAGTAGTTATTTTGACCGGGTACGAGCTTATCTTAATGATATTCGGGAACAAGATAGTTCTGATTGGGCATTTGCTATTTTTGTAGTAGATAGTGAAAATGATTCTGATGGTCAGTTCAATGACAGCAAATTTGCCTATGCTTACTACGGTGGCCCTTTCATGGTCTTAACCTATGACAATAATGGCTACAATATTTCTAATATGGATGCGGTCGTGGCGCACGAAACAGGTCATATTTTCTACGCGCTGGATGAATATTACGCCGCTTATCAGCCTTGCACCAAGACTTTAGGTTATCTTAATGTTGCCAATCAAAATAGTTTGTACAATCCGGCTGGCGGTTCATGTGCCTCGGACGTGCCTAGCATCATGCGCGGCGGGGTGACTCCTTATATCAACCGCAGCATTGATTATTACTCTGAGGGGCAGGTAGGCCTATGGGACAGTGACAATGATGGTGTTTACGATATTGTTGATACTTTTCCTGATTCCTCGATAACTTCCTCGTCGGCTGCTTCTAGTAATTCGGTTAATGTCTCGGGTAATACGCACGTCAATAAAGTCACTAACGAAAATTCCTACACTGGTACTTTACGGTCGGTGTCAGAGCGGGTTGATATTACTGTTAATGTCATTTCGGCGGTACAATTTCGGGTAGATGGTGGCAGCTGGCAGGGGGCGACAGCGACTGACGGCGCTTTTAATGAACCGACAGAGGACTTTACTTTTACAGCCAGTAATCTTGACCGGGGAGCGCATACGATTGAGGTACGAGCGCAAAATAGTGCGGGCAATTGGGAAGAATCTTACGCTACTACTTCAGCTTCGGTGGGATCGGGCAGTATCGTCACTGGCGCTGGCTACGACGGTGGTCCACAGATTCGTCTCTTTAGCGAGTCAGGTGCAATTACTAATAATGGTTTTTTCGCCTACGACTCCCACATCCGCTCGGGCGTCAAAGTAACCACTGGCGATGTTAATGGTGATGGTATCGATGAGATAATAACTGGAACAGGCTCTGGTGGTGGCCCTCACATTAGAATCTTCACCAAAGCTGGCAATG